>JAIOTR010000441.1 GCA_021106665.1 Bacteroidales bacterium | reverse complement strand
ATTTTACAGCCAATACTTCAGGATATAACTTACTCGGAAATCCTTACCCAAGCTACGTTGATCCATCACTCATCAACTGGCCGGTAAACCTGAACCAGGCTATCTATTTCAAAGATGGATGGTCGGAGAGCTACTGGTCATGGGTTGGTGGCATCGGACCAAACATACCACCTGCACAAGGATTTTTTGTAAAAGCAATCGGAGATGGAATTTTAACATTTACAGGAGCTGAAAGAGTGCATGATTCAATCAGTAACGGGGAATTAGCTTTTGGAGAAAAACTGCTATCCCTAAAAGTCATAAACCAGGAAAACCAATTATTTGATTTGACTTACATCAGGTTTAAAGAAGAGTCAACACTAGGTTTTGACCAACAATGGGATGCGTATAAAATGTTCACCGAATCACCTGTTGTGCCACAACTTTATACAAAGAGCAATGAAGATGACCTTTCTATCAACACCATTCCTGAAGCATCATCTGTTCCATTATTCTTCACTTGTAGGCAATCAGGCAATTTTACAATTGAAACCAGTCAGGAGGAAAACTTTGATGAAGTTTACCTGGAGGATTTGTTGACAGGAGAAATGAATGATCTGCTTGAGGAGAATTATTCATTCAATTACACTTCCGGAGAAAATCAGGAAAGGTTTGTTGTTCATTTCAACCAGACAAAAATTAATGAATATTTGAACGAAGAAATAAATATCTGGCTTGATAAGAATATTGTCAATATATACCTACCAGACGAAACCATTGGAACAGTAATAGTTTACGACTTAATCGGGCATAGAATAATTGAACAGAACCTAAAACCAAATTCTAATATGATTCAGCTTGATGTACCAACCGGGGTTTACCTTACCAAAGTTGTTACATCTCATATTTCTAAATCCAAAATTTTATTCTTAAAGTCAACTTATTAAAATTAAAGACATCTATCATGAAAAAAAGTAGTTTAATAATCGTTCTCTTATTTGGGATTTTATCGCTTGTTTACTCCCAGTCCATCACATTTCAAATGCCTGAAATTACCAATCCGGCAGACACGATAGCAGTACCTATAAGCGTTGTTCAATGTAACCTTGGATGTTGCGAAATTGGCACTTTCCAGATAATTGTAGAATATGATCCTGCCGTATTATCCCCAATAAGTGTTCTCTTTCCCAATTCAAATTTTCCCTTCTATGAATGGATGATTAATATGGTATATGAGCCCAATAAAATTGCGATCACATGGTTAAGTTTTACAGGCAGTGGAAATATCCAGCCTCCTGAAGTTGTCTGTGAGGTCTTATTTGCTTATTTTGGCGGATGTTCCGATTTATTATTATCAGGTGGTGGGGGAAACTGCACATATATTTTTGAAAATGGCAGTGTGGGATGTAATACAAGCATTGACTCCTATATTACTAAAACATCAAATGATATTAATATTTGGGGACAAAATGATAAAATTATTGTGCAGTCAGAAGAACTTGTAATTGGAGATATTTTCATCTATAATTTAATTGGACAGAAAATCCATACAGAAAGTATTCAATCCTCATACAAAGAAATAAGCATAAATCAATCCCATTCGGTTTATATTGTCAAGATTGTCACCCCTGATACTGCTTTTGTAAAAACTATTGTAAATAAATAAGCTGTCATTTCGAACCACTTCCTTGTGTAGGCGGTGTACGACAGCGAAGGGTGAGAAATCTGTAAGTTGTTTGGCTGTTTACCAATTGATAATTATTCATGTCCTGAATTTACAGATTTCTCTTCTCCCACCAATGGCGGGATCATCGAAATGACAGTTGATGTCAAACAATATGATTGTATACAAGTGGCAGATAATACAATTAAATTCTTTATCTTTCGACATATTTTTAATTTTAATGAAGCACCTGAATTACCTTCTCGTCCTTTTGTCTATTATTGTATTTACAATTTCTGTTTCAGGACAAAAAAATTTAAAAGCCTTTAAAACTGATATATCACCCGTAATTGATGGTGAAATCGATTCGATATATTATACCCTTTCTGACTCTGCCGTAAATTTTATCCAGATGGAACCTGCCATGGGGGAAGCAGCATCAGAGATAACTGTTGCTTATGTTGTTTATAATAGCAAAACATTTTACCTGGCCGTTAAATGTTATCAAGATCCCGAAGGTATCGTAGCCAAAATCCAGACAAGAGATGCATTATCAAAAGATGATGATGTTGTTGCTTTATTTTTAGACACATACAATGATAAAAGAACCGGATTTGGATTTATTGTTAATCCGCTGGGAGCACAATTGGATATGAGTATTGGTGACGATGGAGGAAGCATAGATATAAACTGGGATACCGAATGGGAATCCGCTGTAAAAAATTATGACTGGGGATGGTTTGTTGAGTTTGCTATTCCGTTTTCAAGTATCAAGTATAACAGGAAAATTAATACATGGGGTTTTAATATTGGAAGGGTAATTCGGTATAATACTGAAACCGTTTACTGGTCGGGTGTTTTAAACCAGGATTTCAGGA
>JAIOTR010000120.1 GCA_021106665.1 Bacteroidales bacterium | reverse complement strand
CCGGCTATATATGAGGTGGTATCCAGTTTAAATACTGAATATGGTGTGCCTGTCAAACCGGAGAAATGAAGTTCCCAGGTTTGGCCTCCGTCTTCTGACCTGAATATTCCATTGTTGGAACCATATTTACCTGCTGCCCAGCCAATGTTTTCATCAAAGTGCAGACATTCAAGTGCATAAGTATAATTACCTTCCAAAACATCTTCCCAGTTTGAACCACCATCGGTTGTTCTTTTAATTACTGCTTTTGAGCCATTGGTCCCGGCAACAATTCCGGTATCCTCATCGAAAAAGTACATTCCTCCAATTATAAAACTACCTCCAAAATTTGAGATTAATGTCCATGAATTTCCATTAATTGTTTTATATATTTTATTTGTACTGGCATGGTCGTTTCCGCAAGCTGCGAAACCCAGGTCTTCATTCACAAAACACATTCTCCTGAATACTTGCGAACTTCCTGAAGGCAATGAAGTCCAGGTATTCCCCGCATTTTCCGTTTTATAGATCCTTCCGTTCCAGCCGCAGGTGTAGCCAATAGATTCTGTTGGAAAATCCACACAATAAAAACCCCAAGTGTTTGAAATATTTTTTGTTGTCCAGGTTTGACCTCCATTAAACGAACGAAGAATTAACCCATAATAATAATTGGCATTGCAACCAACAGCATAAACGGTGTCAGAATTTAAGGCATCCACACCAAAAATGCAGGAGGCATAACTTACCGGATTTTGTGCTGTCCATGTTTGTCCCCCATCTTCTGTTTTGGAAATAACACAACTTGATGTAAACTGCCATGGCCCACCACCGGCATAACCAACCATGTTATCGCCCATACTTATTGCCCAGAAATCCTGGTTGGTACCAGAATTTTGTGAAGTCCATTGTCCGAATGTCAAATGAACTATAAACTGTAGTATCAAAAATGTTGAAATTGCTTTGTTCATGTTTGAAAACTTTAAAGTAGTTTGTACGTGCAAAGCAAAACATTCCTGATATTTTGTTATCTTAATGTTTTCTAAATATTACTTAAAAAAACTTAAAAGTGTAAACCGTTTTATAGGCAAATCGTTTATTTTCTAAATTTGTATCATGTTCAGAAAAAAGACAGGAATATTAATAGTTACTCTTTCAGTCACCCTTCTGGGATTGTTATGGCTTCAATATTACTGGGTCAATTTTTCATTTCATAAAAAAAGTGAAGAGTTTGATACCCGGATTAACCGTGCTCTTGCAGAAGTCTCCACCGAAGTAGAAGAGAGTTTTTATTGTATTGATTTCTTTTCCGAATTCAGTATTTCACCGGGAGAAGGTCTGTATGTCCTGAAGCACGACTGGATTTCAGATGGATACCTAACAACAGGGCAAGGCTACTCTGCCGATACTATTCCCATCTATTTCTGGAATAAATTCAGTAGCGATTCACTAATATTGTATAGTAATATCAAATTCAGATACCCGGCTAATATCCGAATGGAGCTGAATGTGGAATACCTCATGGAAAAAAATCCTGATTTTCTGAAAAATGATGCCACCATCAATTCGTACAGAGAGTCCATAGCGGAAAATGAGAATTTTCAAAAAACGCTGGATTCTGTTTTGACCAAACATATTCAAAACGAAGAAAACCAACTGATTTTTTATTACCAGATAAAGGAGATGGCTACAGGAAAAATATTGATCAGTAAACCGGACAACATACATGCTGGGATTTTTGATAATAAAACAGGAACAGTTGTATTCAGGGATAATTATTTCTTCAGTCCTTTAAAGCTCAGCCTTTTCTTTCCCGATAAAAAAAAGACTCTAATCAAAGAACTATGGACGGTGATCCTGATTTCGTTGGTTTTAATCGGATTGCTGGTGAGTTTAATGCTTTACTTCATCCGGATCCTGATACAGCAACAAAGGCTTTCGGAGATGAAATCGGATTTTATCAGCAATATGACCCATGAGTTTAAAACCCCGGTAGCTAATATCAACCTTGCTCTTGAAACCTTGGAAAAACAGGGATTGGCTAAAGATGAGAACACTCAACTTTATACCGGAATAATCAGGGAAGAAAATCGCAGGCTACGAAACAACATTAACCTTATTCTTGAAACATCACTGTTTGAGAATAAAACGCTGAAACTATCAAAATTACAAATTGATGTCCATGATCTGATTACCGGAATAATTGAAACCAAACAAATTGAATACGATCAAAAAAATGGTAAAATCAAAAGTAATTTTCTAGCCGGACAATTTATAATTTCTGCGGATGAAGTTCATCTTACCAATACGTTTTTAAACCTGCTCGATAATGCAATAAAGTATTCTGAAAGGGAACCGGATATTACAGTTACGTCAGTCAATAAGGATAATTTTATCATTATTTCAGTGGAAGATAAAGGAAAAGGGATACCAGCTCAATCCCTGGATAAAATCTTCGAAAAATTCTACCGTGTTCCGCATGGAAACAAACATGATGTAAAAGGGTTTGGCCTGGGGTTGTATTATGTGAAACAAGTACTTGAAGCGCATCATGGAAAAATAAAGGTGCGGAGTGAAATAAACAAAGGCAGCCGGTTTGAAATATGGTTACCAATGAGATAAATCCCTAAAATCATTAATTTAGCAGATTAAAATTAGAACTATGTTGCACAGTGAAATACAAAAATTATTGCCAGACATTAAAATTCTTCTTAAACGACACAAAATTAAGGATGCTTATGTTTTTGGTTCTGCTGTAACAAAAAATTTCAATACTTCTAGTGATATTGATTTACTCGTAAATATTCATGAAGAGATTGACCCAGTTGTGGCAGGTGGACATCTATGGGATTTACAAGAAGAACTTGAAGACCTCTTTAAAAGGCCAATTGATTTAATTACCGAACGATCTCTTAAAAACCCATATTTTATTACAGAAATTAACAAGAACAAAGTTCAGATTTATGGATAAAAGTACTTCACAAAACAAACTACTATTTGATATAAAAATGTGTATTGCCAATATTATAAGCTATGTTGGCTCACCACAAAATTTCAATACTTACGATAGCGATACTCTTCTTCAGGATGCAGTTGAAAGAAACCTTATCACTATAGGTGAAGCAATAAATATGCTAATGAAGCTCAACCCCGAAATTGAAATTACAAATACAAGGAGGATAGTCAATGCCCGTAATAAATTGACCCATGGATATGATGAAATTGAGAATATGCAAATCTGGAACATTATTGTTATATATATTCCTGTATTAAAAAAGGAAGTTGAGAATTTGCTTAATGAGTAATTTATTCCCAAAAATACTCATCGTTGAAGACGACAAAAACATGGGCTACCTGTTGAAAGAAAACATGAAGCTTGCAGGGCTCAGTCCGGTTTTATGTTCCGATGGTATTGAGGGCTTAAAAAAATTTCATTCCTATCCTTTTGCCTTATGCATCCTGGATATTATGTTACCCGGGAAAGACGGTCTGTACCTTGCCGAAGAAATTAAAAAATCAAATAAAGACATGCCGATTTTATTCCTCACCGCCAAATCACAAGATGAAGATAAAATTGCCGGATTTAAAGCAGGGTGCGACGATTATGTAACCAAACCTTTTAACATTGAAGAATTGCTTCTAAGGATACGGGTAATTTTACGCAGAGAACATAAATCAAGGGATGAAAAAAAACAGGAAATTTTATCTTTTGGAAACCTGACCCTGAATTGTGAAGAGCGTAAATTAAGAATTGGGGAAACTGTAAAAAATTTGAGCACCAAAGAATCCGAATTATTAAAAGTACTGGCAATCAACGAAAACAAAGTGGTATCCAGAAGTAAAATACTAACTGCCGTATGGGGACAGGATGACTATTATGTTTCAAAAAGCCTGGACGTATACCTCAACAAAATCCGAAAACTTCTTAGCGAATATCCCAATATTGAAATTATGAATGTGCATGGGTTTGGGTATAAGTTGTATGTGAAATATGATTAAGGAATTAAGGAGTATTGATTTAATTATGTTGCGTTTGTAAAAGTAGGGGGATTTTCGGTAATTAGTAAATACAAAATCATGAAAAATCACATTATCAAAACAGCACTAATTGCAATTATGTCAACAATATTCTTAGGAGCAAACACACAAACAATTCTATACACCATGCCCGAAGAGATATCACAGCATGAAGGAACCTGGCTTCAATGGCCACACAACCATACCTACCCTCCATTTTATCAAGATGACCTTGAGCCTACCTGGATAGAAATGACACGGGAATTGGTGGCCGGGGAGAATGTTCATATCATTGCTTATGATGAAATTGAGCACAACCATATTGTTCAAGTCCTGACAAACGAAGGTGTGCCGTTAACAAATGTGGATTTCTTTATCCATCCAAACAATGACTGTTGGGTAAGGGACAACGGTCCTATTTTCGTTTATGACAATAATGGAGACCTTATAATCCTGGATTGGGGATTCAACGGCTGGGGGAATGCTGCCCTGTATGCCTTGTGTGATGTAATTCCACAACTCGTCAGTTCAGATATTGGAATTCCAAGTGTGGATTTGAGCGCTATGGTGTTGGAAGGAGGAGCCTTTGAAATAGATGGTAAAGGCACGTTGATGGCTACAAAAAGCTCAATTATTAACCCCAACAGAAATCCCTCATTGACGCAATCTCAGATTGAAGAATATATGACTACCAATTTGGGTGTTACTAACTTCATTTGGCTTGATGGTGTGGCAGGTCTTGAAATCACTGACATGCACATTGATGGCTTTGCCAGGTTTCACGATTCTACAACCATTGTAACCATGGAGAATCCTGACCTTCTGTATTGGGAGGTTCCGGCTTCTGATATCAGTATATTATACAATGCCCAAAATGTAAACGGAGAACCTTATAATTACGTATACCTCCCACTTACTGTCAATAATGTTGTAACCACCTGGGGGCAAGATCTTGGCTACAAAGGCTCCTATGTTAATTACTATATTGGGAATGCTGTGGTATTGGTTCCTACGTACAATGACCCCAATGATGCCGTTGCGGTTTCTATTTTGCAAACCATCTATCCTACCCGAACAGTGATTGGAATAGATGTAAGAAACTTGTATTCCAATGGCGGCATGATACATTGTGTTACCCAGCAGCAACCAGTTAGTCAAAATCCAAGTGGATACATTGAGAAAGATGAAAACGGAATTAGATTATCACAAAACAGCCCGAACCCATTTAGTGATAGCACTATTATTACTTTCACTTTAAAGGAGAATTCTTCTGTGAAATTAGAAGTATTCAATTCTCAGGGACAAAAGGTAACCACTATCATTGATTCCAAATTACCGAAAGGTGAACATGCTTATACACTGTTGGCTGATGACTATGAGAATGGAATTTTTACTTATACTTTAACATTTGACAGCACAATAATATTGAGTAAAAAGATGATAGTAATCAAATAGTTCTTAAATACTGTTTAAATTTATTAATAAGATTGTTTTCTACATTTTAAGTCACAATAAAAATATTAATACTTTTGCCAAAAATTAAAAAAAAACTAAAACAGAAAAAATGATCAAAACAGTAACAAAAATTATCTTAATTGCAGTATTTGCGATTTCTATTTCATTTGATGGATTTACGCAAAAAACACTGAATAAAATTATTGAAAAGGGTGAACTGACTGTTGGTATGTCAACTAATCAACCTCCTTTCTCAATGAAAACTAAAGACGGTACTATAATCGGATATGATGCTGACCTTGCCGGCCTGTTGGCTGAATCAATGGGTGTAAAGCTGAAAATTATTGAAATCCCATTTCCCAATTTGTTAGGTTCGTTAGAAAGAGGAGATGTTGATATTGTTTTATCAGGGATGACTATAACAATGGAGCGGAATATGAAAGTTGCTTTTATAGGGCCTTATACTCTGTCAGGTAAATCTATTTTAACAAAGTCTCCTGAGATGTCAAAGGTTGATGAATCGGAAGATGTTAATGATGAAACTATTAAACTTGTTGTTTTAAGAGGTTCGACCAGTGAAACATATGTAAAGAGTGAAATGCCTGAAGCCAAAATCATCTTGAAAGATAATTATGATGCAGCCGTAAATATGATAGTTGATGGCACAGCAGACATAATGGTTGCAGATTTCCCGGTTTGCGCTTACCAGGCTTTGGTTTACCCCGAGAAGGGATTGATTACTATTGCCAAACCCTTAACTATTGAGCCTATTGGCGCTGCTGTAAACCCTGATGACCATTTATTGATAAACGTTGTGGAAAATTACTTTAATTTAATTGCAATGGTGGGTATTTTGGATTTATTGGAAATTAAATGGTTTGAATCGGGCGAGTGGGTTGAACAAGTGAAATAAAAAATAAAAAAACAAATTAATTTCCCGCCCTATCTTCATAATCTGTAAATGGAGCATCTTCTTTGTACGGGGTGTGGGTGTGAATGGTATCGATAGGAGTAAGCTTGATATTCACAAAACCAGCCTGGGTGAGCAGTTGAAAACTATAGCCTATCAAACCGTCTAATCAGTGATGAACTCCGGATTGACTTTAAACTATCCCTAATGGTAAAAGCTTTATGTGAAAAAAACAGGCTGCTTCAAAAAAATGAAGCAGCCCATATGTATGGATTGATTTATTATCCTGCATTCTCAGGCAACAAGTCCTTTGTTTTAAGTTTTGCTGGAGTAAAAATACCGATTAAACCTTTTATCCCCACCGTCATAATTATATTATAGAGGAAAGCAAAGAATGCCAATATTAATAATGCCCCGCAAATTCCGGCCATAATCATATACCAGTTATATTCACCTTCATAGTAAATAGTTCTTCTCAGCATGCCTTTTAACCCGGCCATACCCATAAATGCACCCATACCGATGCCACCTATAAGGTGTGCCCAAAAGTGGAAATTTGCCAGTTTCTGGCTGTATAGTTTTGCTCCGTTTGTTAAAATCGGCAATAAGAAATAGATTGCAGCATAGAGTGTCATAACTAAACCGACCAAAATAGCGACATGAACATGAGGCCCGATAATCCATTGTGTATTATGTAATATCCTGTTTAAACCAATATCAGCCTGAATAATTCCTGCAGGAACTGCTAACCCGAATCCAAGTAAACCTCCCAATAGAAATTTCAATGGATTTGTCATTTTTAATGGCCTTGCACTCCACAGAGTAATTAAAGTTATGAAAAATGCCAAGCCTTGTGTTATTAGCTCAAAGGCTGTAACAAACTCTCCTGATACAATTTTCAGGATTGCGGGTTGAGCCTGATCTGCTAATAAATGATGTGACCAAACAGTCCAGGAAACGACTAATTCTACCCAGAGTGCCAGACGGGCAATTCGAGCCATATACAGGTCTTTTCCGGTTATCAGCATAGCTAATAAATACCATGTGCCGGCAACAAAAATCAATACCAAACCATCAGCAATCAGGTCTAATCCCCACCAAAACCAGTTTTTATATAATAAAGCATCAACAGCTGT
>JAIOTR010000022.1 GCA_021106665.1 Bacteroidales bacterium | reverse complement strand
CTTTCGTTTTTAATAAATGCGGCAAAGCATATTTTGTACAATATACTGTTCCCCAGAAATTAATGTCCATCAATTTTTTTATAACCGATAACTCTGTATCCTCAAAAAGAGCACGCATTGAAATACCCGCATTATTAATGAGTATATCAATTCTTCCAAATTTTTCAATTGTTTTCTCAATCAGAATTTTGCAATCGGATTCTTTACTTACATCTGTTTTTAGCACTAATATATTTGAAGATGAGTTTGGGATATCTTTTGCAATTTGTTCAAGTTTTTCAATTCTTCTTGCTGCCATAACAACCACGGCATTTTTGGCAGCATATTCAAGAGCCAGGGCTTTTCCTATACCTGAGGATGCACCTGTTACGATAACTACTTTATTATTCATTTATTACTATTTACTGATTATTCCAAAAGCTTCAAAGTTATAAAATTTCGAATACCCTTAACACTTTATTAAATATCTTTGAACAGAATTAATTAATTGCTATCCAATGATAACCAACAGGGAATTATTTTTCAGGCACATGGGTTTACCATCAAAAAATCCTTTGGGCATTGAAATTGATCATGCGAGCGGAATATATATTTATGATAATTCAGGTAAAGAATACCTTGACCTGGTATCAGGTGTTGCAGTCAGTAATCTTGGTCACAGGCATCCAAAAGTGATTGAAGCCATTCACCAGCAGCTTGAAAAATATATGCACCTGATGGTTTATGGTGAATATATTCAGAGTCCGCAAGTTAAACTGGCGAAGTTATTGGTTGACAACTTACCCCAAAATCTAGATGCTGTTTATTTTGTTAATTCAGGAAGCGAAGCCAATGAAGGCGCCATAAAACTGGCCAAAAGGTATACAGGCAGAACTGAAATTGTGGCATTTAAAAATGCTTATCACGGAGGAACTCATGGGGCATTGAGCGTATTGGGTAACGAAACTTTAAAATATGCTTTCCGACCACTATTACCGGATATTAGATTCTTGAACTTCAACCGATTTGAAGATCTTTCACAAATTACTGAAAGGACATCATGTGTAATTGCCGAGTCCATTCAGGCTGAAGCCGGGATCATTCTTCCCGAAAATAATTTTTTAACAGCCTTAAGAAAAAGATGTGATGAAACGGGCGCACTGTTAATATTGGATGATATCCAGATGGGATTTGGACGAACCGGTAAATTATTCAGTTTTGAAAACTACAATTTTACACCTGATATCTTAACCCTTGCAAAGGGAATGGGAGGTGGGATGCCTATAGGAGCATTTATTTCTTCAAAAGAGATAATGGAATCATTAACCTCTAAACCTGAATTAGGTCATATAACAACTTTTGGTGGCCATCCGGTTTGCTGTGCAGCTGCATTGGCGAACCTACTGGTAATCCTGGATGAAAAGTTAGCAGAAGGAGCAGATAAAAAGGGTAAACATTACAAAGAAATATTACTTCAGAATGATAAAATTCAAAATATCAGGCAGATTGGATTGATGCTCGGGATTGACCTTGAAAATAATGAGTTAGCGAGCAAACTTGCTAATATCTTTGTTAAGAATGGATTGATTACAGATAGATTCCTGTTCAGGCCAAATGCATTTCGAATTGCTCCCCCATTAATAATTAAAGAAGATGAAATTGAAAAATCCATAAATCGAATATTAGAAAGCCTCGATCAATTATAAAATATCGGCCAGATTGTCTCTATTTTTAAATTAACACCTCTTCAATTCGGCCATATTGTCCGAATAATCATGTTTTTTTTGATTGGAATATGATTTGATCCCACCCTTACGAAAAATTGAAGTTTAACAAATTAAATATAGGAGGAACAAATTATGTTACCAGTAATTAAAAAAAGAATGTATTATCCACATCGTTACACTAACGATTTTTTCGGAAAAGATTTATTATCATCATTTTTTAGTGATGGCGCTGACTACACAGTCCCTGCCGTGAATATTAAAGAAAATGACAAAAGCTTTGAAATAGAAGTTGCAGCTCCCGGAGTAAACAAGGATGACTTTAAAATTAATCTTGAGAAAAATGTCCTGACTGTTTCATCTGAAAAAGAAACAAAAATTGAAGTTGATCCGGATAATTTTATGAAGAGAGAGTTTGGATACAACTCATTCAGCAGATCATTTTCAATTCCTGAATCGGTAAATGCGGATAAGATCAAGGCTTCGCACGAAAATGGAGTTCTAACAATTCAATTACCAAAAATTGAAGAGGCAAAGTTGAAGAATAAAAAGGAAATTAAAATTTCGTAACAAAAGAAAAACCGATGATCAACTCATCGGGTTTTCTTTTTTAGAACACTGAGAATTTCAAATATTTTTTCGGATTCAGCCGTATATCCTCTATTAAGAGATTTAATTCTCTTGTGGTTTTTTCAAGTTCAATGTAAAGCGAATCGTTATTTACCAGCATACCAAGGCTTCCCTCACCTTTATTAATCTTTTCAGTTATACCGCCAATCTCAGACATCACTCTGTTAACATTTGAGATTGTTTCGGCTATGTGTGCATTAGCCAATGTATCACTAACAGCTGCCAGATTAGTAAAAATACTGTTCAAATTATCTTCATTGGATTTTAGTGTGAGTGTAATGGATTCAATATTCGACAGGATTCTTTCAAGCCGTGTTTTTTGACCAGACATAATCGTGTCAAGAGTACTTGTTGTACTCTCCAAATTTTCGAATGTATTTGCCAAATAACCGACACTTCTTGAAATGTTCTCGGTATTGGTTGTTGAAAAAAGGTTATTCAACATGGTGAGTACGGTATCGATGGAGAGCATTAAATTTTCAGCTTTACTTTTTATCGGTTTAAGCTGCCTGCTTACCTCATCTTTAATGGATTCTTCGATTTCGGCTTGTAATGTATCACCTGATTCAGCCAACTGAGATGATGTCCCCAAAATAATGTCAACCGCTTTTGATCCCAATATATCAGAACTGATAATTTTTGCTGTTGAGTTCTCGGGAATCGCAATTTTATTTTTGATGACAAGTTCAATAACTATGTCTGCATCGCCATCTCCGCTAAAAAACATATCCCTTACCTGCCCAACGATTAACCCGTTTATTCTTACCGGATTGGCTTTTTGAAGGCCACCCACATCTTTATATACTGACATGAATACACGCTCTTTAGAAAAGATATCTTCGCCTTTTAAAAAATTGATACCCCAGTACAGCAGCGCTAAAGCCAGGGTAACTACAATTCCAATTTTAAATTCTTTCGAAATTTTCAATGTTGGATATTTTAAGCAAAAATAAAACTATTTTTTCAATAATCGTAATGCTTCTTTAATTGAAATCCTTTCATCATTTCTGAAAGCTATAATAAATGCATCCTTGAATCCTTTTTCTTTGATATCCTGACATAACTTATTAGCATCCACAATCGATATTTCAGAGCCAACCACATATTTATAAAACCCATTCTCGAAATATGAATGTATTCCTTTTATTCCTTTAAAATCTTTTGAATTTAATGGAATTTTATCTTTAGATATCAGGAGTTGAATTTTAAAAACAATATTTTCATCTTCCGGAAGATCAATAGCCTCCTTATCCCTTGTATCCATAATAGAATCAGATGGATCTTGCTGTATTTTATCAGGTACAATATTGGCTGGTTCTGATAAAACAATTATTTCTTTTACAGGTATTGTATCATTGTTTTCAAAATATCCGTCAGAGGCAATTAAATTTATTTTAAAGGCACATCGGCCCTGATCACCTTCAATTTTAATTATTTCTCCATAAGATTTATCAGGAATATTTATATCCTTATCAATTTTAATTTCCAGTAAACTAATACCTGGGATATCAAGAAAAGATTTGATCCTTTTGACTTTACCAATTTCAACATTTTCAGCAGTTACAGCATCCTTTTCACTTAGTCCATTTACATTATCAACTATTGCATAATAGTTAACCGTTACACAATACAATTTCAAGTAAATGACAATTACCATTGCAATAATAACAAGTAAAGAAGTTATCAGAATAATCTTTCTATTTTTCTGCAGGAAATTCAAGATTTTCAATTTTGATTTTCAGATAATTGTTTTGCTTCATTGAGCGGTATTCTTTCATCATTTATAAATGCTACAATAAATATATCATTATATCCTTTCTTGATCAGCTTATTTTTAAGGGCCTGAACATTTTCAAGTGAATCCTCATTACCTGTTGTATATTTGAAGCAGCCATCATGCTCATAAACCCTAACGTCCTTTAAGCCTCGAAATTTTCTGAATTCCAGCGATTTTTCCTTTTTATAAGAAGCAAACTGAATCCTGTAAAAAACCTGTGGTTTTGGCTCTTCCAATTTTACAACAACCGGTTTCAGATCTTTATTTGCATCTTCATATTCGCTCTTATAATTTTTAAAAGCCCTGTAAATAGCTGATGCCAGATAAACTTTACCATCTTCTGAAAGCAAGAATTTTTCTTCAACCGGATTGCTTAGAAACCCGAGTTCAATTAGAATTCCGGGCATGGTAGTTTTGTACAGTACCCAAAAACCGGCTTGCTTAACTCCTCTATCCTTTCTTCCAACCCTGTCCTTAAATTGATGCTGAACTTTTGAGGAAAGGTCAATGCTTTGTTCAATGCTGGAGCTTTGAAACATTGATAAAACAATATAATCTTCATCTGAATCCGGATTAAAACCTTCATATTGGGTAGTATAATCTTCTTCATAATAAATGGCAGCATTTTCAGTTTTAGCCACATCCAGGTTTTCCAGTGTTTTATGAAGTCCCATCACATATGTTTCAGCGCCATATGGTTTTGACGACCTGTTGGAATTACAATGTATTGAAATAAATACATCTGCACCGGCTTCATTGGCTATCTGGGCCCTTTTATGAAGTTCTATAAATTCATCGGTCTTTCTGGTATATATAACTTCAATATCTTCAAAATTCTCCTCAATGTACTTTCCTGTTTTTAAGGCTACATCCAAAACAATATTTTTCTCCATTGAGTTTTTTCCTAAAGCTCCCGGATCTTTTCCTCCATGACCTGCATCAATAACAACTTTGGTGATTTTATTTTCGACCTGTGAAATACCATCAATCCAGAAGGTAATCAACAATAGTAAGATACCAAAAATTAATAACAAGCGTTTCAAAGTCATGGTATATTTTTTGTTTAGTTTTGAACCATATTTCAACGATTGTTTTTAAACAGTTCTTGCAAATTTAATATATAATAGAGTAAACTTGGTAAACAAATTGTCAACCAAATTATTAACAGGTAAAATTGTAACGAATTCAATTTTACTTATTTTAATATGTAGCTGTAATTTCATTGTACAAGCGCAGGATGACACACTTCGCCAAAACGTTCCCGATTCACTTAATATTGTTGCTGATACAGTAATAAATAAAAACGTTACAATTGATACAACCGGATTTGGTATTTCCCCAAATGCAATAAAATCAAAAGTTGATTATAAAGCTCTGGATTCGATACGGCTTGATGTCAAAACTCAAAAAGTTTATATGTATAATGAAAATGATATTAGCTATGAAGATATCAATCTGAAAGCAAATTATGTTGAAATTGAGTTTTCGAACAGTACTCTGTATGCTACAGGCACTCAAGATACAACCGGAAATGATATAGGCAGGCCTGTATTTACCATGGGTCAAAACAGTTTCGAATCGGAATCGATGAAATATAATTACCAAACCAAAAAGGGGCTTGTACAAAAAGTTATCACCGAAGATGCGGAAGGTTATTTACACGGGAACACTGTAAAAAAGATGGAAAATGATGTTACCAATGTTTACCAGGGATCCTATACAACTTGTGATCTTGAACATCCACACTTTGCCTTTAAATTTAAAAAAGCCAAGGTTATTCCCAATAATAAAATTGTTACAGGGCCTGCTTACCTTACAATTGAAGATGTACCAACGCCCCTGATGATCCCATTCGGATTGTTTCCAAATAAAAAAGGACAACGATCGGGTATTGTCATCCCCACTTACGGAGAGTCCACACAGCGGGGGTTTTATTTCGAAAATGGCGGTTATTATTTTGCCATTAGCGATCATCTTGATTTTAAACTGGTGGGAGATATTTATACCCTGGGAAGTTGGGCCATAAAACCCAGCGCTAACTACAGAAAACGGTATAAATACAATGGTTATTTAAATGCAAACTATGCGATCAACATTTTAGGAGAACAGGGGTCGCCCGATTATGAGAGAAATAAAGATTATTCAATCCGGTGGATTCATAACCAGGATCCTAAAGCCAGGCCCAATAGCAGGTTTTCAGCTAATGTTAACTTCGTTAGTTCGCAATACAACAAATTTAATCCGGTAAACTCAAATGCATATTTAAGCAATACTTTTCAGTCAAGCATTAACTACTCAACCAGTTTCTCAGGCAAATATTTTTTAAATGCAAGTATCAATCACTCTCAAAATACAATT
>JAIOTR010000001.1 GCA_021106665.1 Bacteroidales bacterium | reverse complement strand
ATACTCATCAAGAATACCCGCATTGATTCAATATTAATGTTTATAAACTCAACATTAATCTATTAAGGGAAAGTTCCAGGTTTCTAGAACAGGCCTTGTAGCGCTTCGGCGTGACTCCTGTTAGTTCAGGGGCAGTGGACGTTCGAAATTCCCAGACAACCCTAAACGTGTATAGCTGGGGTTTATCAAACTCCTTGAATAATGCGGGTTTCTTTTTTATATCAATCTCCCTCCATAAATCATATAAAAATGGATATACTAATATTTGTAATTGTAGGAATGGCAGGACTTATTCTGGGCTTTATAGTAACAAGCACCTTACTCAGAAAAAGTGTTGAGAAAAAAAGTGAAAAAATTCTAAAAGAAGCGCAAGAAAAGGGAGAAGTAATTAAAAAGGAGAAAATACTGCAGGCCAAAGAAAAATTTTTACAACTGAAATCGGAGCATGAAAAGATCATCCATGAAAAAAATGCCACAATACAAAAAGATGAAAACAGGCTTAAGCAAAAGGAAGCAAACTTCTCTCAAAGAATGGAGGAATTTCAGCGAAAGCAAAATGAATTTGACACCATCAGGCAAAACCTCAATGCTCAACTCGACCTGGTAAGCAAAAAACAAGCAGAGCTTGAAAAATCTCATAAACGTCAGGTAGAAGCTCTGGAAACAATTTCTACCCTTTCAGCTGCAGAGGCAAAAGCGGAACTGATTGAGACCTTAAAAGATGAGGCCAAATCGGATGCAATGTCACATATTACTGAAATTGTAGATGAAGCCAAGCTTACTGCAAACAGGGAAGCCAAAAAGGTTGTCATCGAAACTATCCAGAGAACAGCAACAGAGCACGCCATAGAAAACTCCGTTTCAGTTTTTAATATTGAAAACGATGAAATCAAAGGACGTATCATTGGCCGTGAAGGACGGAACATCAGAACCATGGAAGCCATTACCGGAGTAGAAATTATCATTGATGATTCTCCTGATGCTATCATCCTTTCTTCCTTCGATCCTGTCCGCAGGGAAATAGCCAAACAGTCATTGCACAAGCTGGTTACTGACGGCCGTATACATCCGGCCAGAATAGAAGAGGTTGTTTCGAAAACAAAAAAACAGATCGAGCAGGATATTATTGAGACAGGAAAACGTGCAACCATTGATTTAGGTATCCACGGCATGCACCACGAACTGATCAGGATGGTAGGTAAAATGAAATACCGTTCATCTTATGGCCAGAACCTATTGCAGCACTCAAAGGAGGTAGCCAACTTATGTGCAACCATGGCTTCTGAATTAGGATTAAATCCAAAACTTGCCAAACGAGCAGGATTGCTACATGATATTGGAAAAGTTCCTGACAGTGAGCCTGAATTGCCACACGCATTGCATGGTATGAAACTGGCCGAAAAGTTTAAGGAAAAACCTGAAGTTTGTAATGCCATTGGTTCACACCATGATGAAGTTGAACAGAATACTTTAATTTCACCCGTTGTTCAGGTTTGTGACGCCATTTCAGGAGCTCGACCGGGAGCTCGAAGGGAAGTCGTAGCAGCTTATATTCAGCGTTTAAACAAATTGGAAGAGTTGGCATTGGCCTATCCCGGCGTTGTAAAAACATATGCCATCCAGGCTGGACGTGAGCTTAGGGTAATAGTGGGTGCGGAGAAAGTAACCGATGCCGATTCGGCCAAGATTTCATACGATCTTTCTAAGAAAATCCAGGATGAAATGACCTATCCGGGACAGATTAAGATTACTGTTATCAGAGAAACCAGGGCGATAAATTACGCTAAGTAGAAGATAATATACAGTTTAGCAGATAAACTGAAGTAAATTTTTTGCTTAAATGAAATTTTCCAGGGTTTCATTTGACATGTATTCCACAAATTCTTCTGTCATTTTCTTGGTAACATTATTGAAAATACATTTATCGAATGGACAAACCGGAGTATCAAGCGGGCAATCTCCGATTTCTATTTTACCTTCGATGGATTCATAAAGGTCAAGCAATGTAATTTCTTTGGGGGGAACTTTTAGGGAAAAACCACCTGAGGGGCCGCGATGTGAATACAGAAATCCATCTTTGACAAGGCGCTGCATCACTTTTGCAACGTGATGCTTAGAGCTATTAAGTCTTTCTGCAATTTGTATCACATTTACCAGCTCATCTTTTTTCGATCGAGCTACAATCACCATTCCATGAAGTGCAATAAAAGCTGCTTCAGAAAACTGAATTACATGAGCCATCGTTTATTGAATTTAATTTGGTTTAATAACTTTATCTTTCATCACTAATAAGTATTAAATTACTGCTATGCAAAAATATATAAATTCCAACGATACTCAATTCAATTAATTGCTGCATATCTTCTTTTATCCATAACGACCTCCTATTCTATTGATTTTCTGTTACTTATTTTTGATGATAATCCTTATATAAAACGATTCCAAATTTTATACAATGTATTCCCAGGCTTGAATCATCTAATATCAATTTTAATAGTAAATTTGATGGCAAATTAATTAAGCATCAGACAGAGCAGCATGAAGCTTTCCATTATCATTGTAAATTACAACGTAAAATATTTCCTTGAACAGTGTCTTCATTCTGTGAGGAAGGCGATTAAGGGTCTGGATGTGGAGGTTTTTGTTGTTGATAATAATTCAGTTGATGGATCGATTGAAATGCTGCTCAATAAATTCCCTGAAGTTCAAACTATAGCAAACAAAGATAATGTAGGTTTTTCTACGGCCAATAACCAGGGAATTAAAATTGCCAAAGGCCAGTATGTATTATTGCTCAATCCTGATACTATTGTTGAAGAAGATACATTCAGCAAGATAGTACAATTTATGGATAACCATGAAGAGGCTGGGGGCCTGGGTGTTAAAATGGTTGACGGCAAAGGGAATTTTTTACCCGAATCAAAGCGGGGTTTGCCCACCCCTTCAGTTGCTTTTTATAAAATTTTCGGATTATCCAGATTGTTCCCAAAGTCAAGAATTTTTGGAAAATATCATTTAGGTTATTTGAATAAAGAAGAAACACATGAAATTGATATTTTATCCGGTGCATTTATGTTGATCAGAAAAAGTGTGCTTGATAAAATTGGTTTACTGGATGAAACATTTTTTATGTATGGCGAAGATATTGATCTTTCGTATCGTATAATTAAGGCAGGATATAAAAACTACTACTTCCCAAAAACCAGGATCATTCATTACAAGGGTGAAAGCACAAAAAAGAGCAGTGTTAATTATGTGGTTGTTTTTTATCGGGCGATGGCCATATTTGCAAAGAAACATTTTTCAGCAAAAAATGCCAGGCTCTTTTCGCTATTAATAAACCTCGCCGTTTATTTCAGGGCTTTTCTTGCAATTATTAACCGTTTCTTTAACCGGATTGCATTACCGCTCACCGATGCTATTTTGCTCTTTGGTGGTATCATCGGCATTAAAAATTATTGGGAACATAATGTTATCTTTCCATACGGAGGTGAATACCCGATAGAAATTGTTTCTGTTGCGATTCCGCTATATATCATTATTTGGCTGTTTAGTGTTTTTTTGAGTGGTGGCTATGACCGCCCTATCAGGTTACCTAAAATTTTCCAGGGTTTGTTTATCGGGACAGTGGTGATTTTAACCATATATGCCCTTCTACCTGAAGACTACCGCTTCTCTAGGGCATTGATTGTATTTGGTGCACTTTGGGGATTTATTTCCATGATCGGCTTTAGGTTTTTTCTGCATTTGCTCAATTTCAGGAATTTCAGGTTAGGAATAAAATTGAACAAACGATTTATAATTGTGGGCCATAAGGAAGAAGCTGAAAGGGTAGCTGACCTGCTCAGAAAAGCTGATATGAATCCAGGATTTATCGGACTTGTAAGTATTTCGGAGGACAATAAAAGTAAAGAAGGATTTATTGGCTACCTGGCTCAAATAAAGGATATCATTAACATTTACAGGATAGATGAAGTAATTTTTTGTGCCAAAGATTTACCGGCCCAAATTATTATTGACAAGATGTCGGATTTGAATGTTTCGCAGATTGAATTTAAAATTGCACCTCCTGAAAGTCTTTCCATTATTGGCAGTAAATCAATCAATACTTCCGGTGATCTGTATATCATTGATCTTGACTCAATAACGAAATCGAACAATAAAAGAAGCAAAAGATTCCTGGATATTATTATGAGTCTTCTTCTTATTTTAATATTTCCCATTGGGATGATCATTACAAGAAAACCTGGTTGTTATATCAGAAATATTTTTTCAGTATTGTTTGGTAAGAAGTCCTGGGTAGGATATCGTTTAACAGAGAACTCCTCGGATCATAAACTCCCTGAGATTAGAAAGGGTATTTTAAACCCGACGGATATTTTGAAACATCAGGAAATTTCCAGTGAGACCATTGATCGCCTTAATTTATTATATGCCCGCGATTACAAAGTCATCAATGACATAAACATTATTTTCAAAGGATTT
>JAIOTR010000488.1 GCA_021106665.1 Bacteroidales bacterium | reverse complement strand
TGATCAATCAAGCAATATTATTTTTCCTGATTCATGTAGCTCATTAGAGGTTAACCTGTAGTAATAAGTTCCTGCAGTAGCTTTTTGCCCATGTTCATTTGATAAATCCCAAACAATTATATTACAAGTTCTAGAAACAAATGAATTTATTTGTTTACCAAATGAGTCAAATAATAATAGTTCATATTTTGCAATTTGATCAGATTCCAACGTAAATGATATATAGTCTTTTGCCGGATTGGGTATTACTTTGACAATCTTGGAATTTTGATTATACTTTTTTATAGCTCCAAGCAAGTCTGTATTAATAGCAAAATCAACGAAATAAGTGCCTAATTCTGATTCAATTATCAAAACATCGTATTCATAACCATCTGGATTGTATGGATTTTGTCCAGGAATAACATACATTTCAAGAATTAATGTATCATTTATTTCAAGGTTGTAAGGCAGAGAGGGTAAGTCAAAAAAGTCAACATACCATCCCAATTCAAAATAAATGTTTAGTATGGAAACTTCATCAGTAGTTTCATTTGCAATGTAAACGTAATGAGGCCAAGGTACATCACATATAACAGAATCAGGCCAAACAGTTAAATCAGTAGTAATATTAATAGGCCCCAAACTCCCATCCAGTTGTATATTCTGTGCATAAATATCCCTACCTCCGTTTCGGCTGTCTTCCCAACTGGCGACCCATTGATCATTAAAAAATGAATTCGCCACTGAATGCACTTTTTCAGATTGTACAGAACACATCTCAATTTTTTCATTTTCCCACACGAAATTTCCATCGGCATCAATGCGCATGGCTTTGATACCAGCGTTCAATACATTTGAATATTCTTCATAAAAAACAACCATATCATCGTCTGAATTTCTTGCTGCAATCAGATCCACATTGGTTGCAGAAACATTCACAAATGATTTACCATTATCCGTCCATAATCTTTGTCCTGTAGGTGATAATTTCTGGCCATAAATTCCCCAGCTTGTTTGAGCCAAATTGGTTTCCCTCCAGAAAACGAAAATATCTTCAGAATCAGGTGGTAAAGCAAGATTGGCATCAAAGTGATTCATGTAGGTTACATTTGTCGCTTCAACGCCATCATCAGCGAAAATAGCTGATCCATCAGATCCGATATGATGCACATAAATACTTGATTGGTTGTTCATATCCCTGTCGTCGTGCCAGGCAATATAAAAACCATCACTCCCATCATTGATGAAAGGAAAGGTATTGGTCCATGCTGAGATACCTGCAGCATTTGAAATCACTGTTGGTTGTACCCAAACTGCCTCACCATTTGAATCAAAGCGTTGAGCATAAACATGGCGGGTTGGAGCATTTGGTGGACCATAATCATCAAAATATTTTAATATAACATCATCATCCCCAACTGCAATTAATTGAAGCCATGAATAAGTATTGCTACAACTTAAGGTAATTCCATTATCACCCCACAGTTTATCTCCTTCCGGTGATATTTTTTGAATAATAACCACATCTTCAACCTGCCAGGCGAAAACAGCATTCCCGGAATTTGTAACAGTTACTTTTGGCGTTACATCAAAGGCTGGTCCTGTTGACATTTCAATGCCATCTTCTCCCCAAACAAATTCACCATCGGGTGAAATCCGGTAAGCAAAAACATCATTATTAACATTGCGGATATCCTGAAAAGTTAATATGGCATGATCTGTCTGATCAATGGCCATGTCCCATTCGGTTAGCCATGTCATGGCCGGATGATCACTCACCAGCAATCCGGCGCTGTCCCATTGAAAATTCCCAAAAACATCCAGTTTTTGAAGCCTGACGTTGTAATTTCCACTTTCATTAGAAAACCAAGAAATATATGTTGTTCCGTTTTCCGAAGTTGCGATTTTTGGAATTGCCTCTTCGCCTGCTGCAGATGCTATTGAATTGTTTATTGAGGGATCATTGCTCCATTGAGCAAAGTTGAATAATGAAAAATTAAACAGTAAAACGAAAATAAAGAAATGTGTTTTCATATGTTTTTGATTTTAGAAGAATTGATAAAGGTAATGGTTTTTGTGAATTTGTATGGACTTGTACTGAAACAGGTATAATTACTATAAGAACATTAAAAGTGCATAATATTAACTACATAATTAATCCATTTTATTTAGAATAACATAAAGCTAATAATGACCCCATCATTCCCTTTCGGCTATGAGCTATACAAAATTTATATCAGCTTGCTGACCCCTTTTCTAATTCATTTCTACAGCCTCACGATCTGGTCTTTAAGCGAATATGAGATCGCAAGTACTTCATTCCTTGCTTGCTGGTCTATATTATTTTTATCCAGCGCACTAAGAATATCATCCAGTACGTGCAAATACTCAGCTTCGCTCACATTCATTCCCCGATTTAATAATTTATTTTGGATTTATATTTTGATTCACCCTGAAAAAGTTATTCGGGTCGTATTTTCTTTTAATTTTAACGAGGCGATCATAATTGTGACGGTAGCTTGCTTTTACCCTTTCCTGCCCTTCCTCCATCATGAAATTTATATAGGCACCTCCTGATGAGAAAGGATGTATGGCATCATAATATTCTTTCGTCCATTTTGTTATCTTTTCATTATTGGCCGGATCCGGATCAACACCTACAATCACCTGTGACCAATTGGCTTTTCGATAAGCCCAGGGGGTATCTGTTTCATTAACTTTATGAGCGGCTCCAAAAATAGGGTATAGATGCATCGTGGAATGAGGAGTAGGCAACGCTTTTCCAAACGCTACATGCTGAATGACGGCTTCGTCAGGAATCTCATCGATAAAATCAGCCCTCCAATACCATTGTAATCCGGTTGGGTAAAGCACATCAAACATACTATTCAGTGATGGAAAAGGCATGGGTCCTACGTGTTCAAAGTCAGGATTAAGATCAAGTATTGGTTTAAAAACCTCTTCGGCTTTATCCATTGGTCCTGTATAATTCCAAATTATGCTACACATTTTTTTGCCATGTAATGATTCAGGAAATGGAGGACCAGGAACAGTAAGTATTGCAAAAAAGCCATAAAGGTCAGTTGGCACTTTTAAAATAAAATCCCTGTACCATTTCAGGATTTCTTCAGTTTTATCTACATTCCAGAGTGTCGGTCCCCCGTAAATAGTATGAACAGGATGAGCCTGGAAAAGGAATGAAGTTACGATCCCAAAATTACCTCCGCCACCACGAATAGCCCAATAAAGATCTTCATTTTCATCTGCACTTGCTGTAACAGCACTACCATCTGCCAGTACCATATCAACTGATATAATATTGTCAATGGTTAAGCCATATTTAGGTGTCAGGTATCCGAGTCCACCACCCAGTGCTAATCCACCAACACCAGTGGTGGAAATTATTCCTGCGGGAACTGCCAAACCAAAAGCATGTCCGGCATGATCCACGTCACCCCACTGACAACCACCACCTACTCGGATGGTTTTTGATTTTGGATCGACATGGGTGTATCGGATTTGAGATAGGTCGATGACCAAACCATCATCACAAATTCCCAGTCCACCTGCGTTGTGTCCGCCGCCTCTAACTGAGACAAGAAGGTTATTGTTTCGTCCGAAATTAACTGCATTTATAACATCAGTCGCATTTACGCATTTTACAATTATCCCTGGGCGTTTATCGATCATCCCATTGTATACTTTACGTGCTTCATCATAATGGGAATCTTGTGGAAGAATAACTTCTCCCCTGATTTGATTTTTGAATTCTTCGATAAGAGAAATATC
>JAIOTR010000068.1 GCA_021106665.1 Bacteroidales bacterium | reverse complement strand
GTAAATTATATCTTTGTCCAAAATGATCGTAATCGACAATATCATCGTTTCGGAAGAAATCCGTGACATCCGATTTTGCTGCAATCTGGAAGCCTGCCTTGGTATATGTTGCATTGAAGGGGATGCCGGCGCTCCTATTGAGGAGGAAGAAATATCTGTGCTGGAAGACGGAATTGATCAGGTCAAACCTTTTATGCGTAAAGAAGGGGTTGAGGTGATCGAAAAAACGGGTGTTTTTGATTTTGATTCATCGGGTGAATATGTTACCCCGCTCATTAACGACCGGGATTGTGCCTATGTTTATTACGAAGATGATATTGCCCGCTGTGCCATTGAAAAAGCATATGAAGAAAAAGCCATTGATTTTCAAAAACCGCTTTCGTGTCATCTATACCCAATTAGGATCAATAAGTCCAGTAATTTCGAAGCCGCTAATTATCATAAATGGCATGTCTGCGCTCCTGCCTGTACGCTCGGGAAAAAACTTGAACTTCCTTTGTATAAATTTTTAAAAGATCCCATTATCAGAAAATATGGAGAGAAATGGTATGATAAGCTGGTCAGTGAAATAGAACAATAAATGATTTGACCGACTTCTCGCAAAGCCCATCGGACGCCATAGGCTTGCCGACGGCGATGCGCAAAGACGCTAAGAAAAATCAATTAATATATAATGGATTCTTGATCCCTGATTTGCTCAAGGATAAAGGTCAGGAATCCCCATGGTTTATAAAAGTACTTTTTGACCCCACAAATAAAGCCCCTGTAAAAATAACAGAGGCTTCAAAATATCTTATAGAACGTTTTTTATGCGCCGGTAGCTGCATCTGCTATTGCCAAAGTTTCCAGCTCTTTATCCAGATGGAACAATCCACCGGTTTGGTTTCCTGCCAAACGGAATTTATCCAGAATACCTTTAAAAGTACTTTCTTCCTCTATTTGCTCTTCTATATACCATTGCAGGAACTGACTGGTTGTGAAATCTTTTTCATTAAAAGCAATTTCAAACAGCTTATTGATTGACTCAGTTACAAACTCCTCATGTTTGAGAATTTGCTCAAACACATCCAAAAGGTTTTTGAATTTATTTTGTGGCATTTCCAATGGTTGTAAAACAGCATAACCTCCTTTGTCATTCAGGTAAGTAATCAGTTTTGTCATGTGCATTCTCTCTTCATCGGAATGGGTATACAGAAACTTAGCTGCTCCCGGAAAACCGTTAACCTCGCCCCATGAAGCCATGGACATGTATATTCGGGAAGATTGCTCTTCCAACTTTATCTGGTTTATTAATGCCTTTTCAACTTTTTTATTTATCATAACTTTTAACTTTATTCTTTGAACTTCAAACTTAATTTTACCCTTTCAACGCCTCTGCCCCGCTCACGATCTCTAAAATCTCGTTTGTAATAGCTGCCTGTCGTGCTTTATTATAAGCCAGGTTCAAACCCTTAAGCAATTCCTGTGCATTATCTGTGGCCAGGTGCATGGCTGTCATTCTTGCACCATGTTCAGCTGCAAACGAATCGAGCAATGCTTTATAAAACTGCACCTTTAGGGACTTTGGTATCAGATCCCGGACGATCTCTTTTTTATTTGGCTCAAAAATGAAATCGGCTTTTATTGACTCAGCAGATCCTTCTTCATTATCAACAGGTTCAACAGGTAAAAACTGCTCATTCACCAACATTTGTGTAGCAGCATTTTTAAACTGATTATACACGATCTCGATCCTGTCGTATTTTTTTTCTTCATAAAATTTCATCAATTTTTCAGCAACCGGAGATATATTTTCAAAAGTAAGCGTATCAAAAAGATGATCGAGGCTTTCAATTACATCATAATCCCTTTTACCATAAAATTCCGACACCTTTTTGCCAATGGTAATCAGGCTTAAGTTTCCACTTTTATATTGCTCACTATATTTTTCAGACATCAGTTTATTGGCGGCCTTCATCACATTGGCATTAAAAGCGCCACACAATCCCCTGTTGGAAGATATAACCACCAGCAATACTTTATCTGGCTGTCGCTGTTCAGAAAACACACTGCTATCATCTCCTGCATCAAGACTGGCGCTCAAATTTTGCAATATCTCTTTCAACTTTGCAGCATACGGACGCATTTGAAGAATGGCATTCTGCGCTCTCCTCAATTTTGAGGCGGCTACCATTTTCATAGCGCTTGTGATCTGCTGTGTTGACTTAACAGATGCAATCCTTATCCTAACTTCCTTTAAATTGGGCATCGCTGTTTATTTACGATTTTAGATTGAAGATTTTATGCCGAAGGCCTGCCCGAATACGTTCAGGCGGGCATCCCTTCGGGAGATTTAAAAATTATTCATACTTGGCAGCTAAGTCCTTAGCAAGTGTTTCCAATTTATTCAACACCTCATCGGTTAGTTGTCCTTTTCTCAATGTATCCAATACATCTTTATTTTTCAGCTCCAACTGGCTTAGAAAATCATCTTCAAATTGCCGAATTTTATCAACCGGTACTTTCATCAGCAGGCCTTTGGTTCCGCAATAAATAATAGCAATTTGCTTCTCGACCGGCATAGGTGAATATTGTGGTTGCTTTAAAATCTCAACATTCCTTCGTCCTTTGTCAAGAACCGCCATGGTAGCAGCATCCAGGTCAGATCCGAATTTTGAGAACGCTTCCAGTTCACGGAACTGGGCCTGGTCAAGCTTGAGCGTACCTGCAATTTTCTTCATTGCTTTGATCTGCGCATTTCCCCCTACCCTCGATACAGAAATACCCACATTTATAGCCGGACGAACACCTGCATTAAATAAGTTTGTTTCAAGAAAAATCTGCCCGTCGGTAATTGAAATTACATTGGTCGGAATATATGCCGAAACATCACCGGCTTGTGTTTCAATAATTGGCAAAGCAGTTAATGATCCGCCACCTTTAACCATGGGTTTTAACACATCAGGGAGGTCGTTCATTTTTGCAGCAACCTCATCAGAATTAATGATCTTGGCAGCACGCTCAAGCAATCTTGAGTGCAGGTAAAATACATCACCTGGATAGGCTTCACGACCCGGAGGACGACGGAGTAATAGAGAAACTTCGCGATATGCAACTGCCTGTTTTGACAGGTCATCAAAAATAATTAACGCCGGTCTTCCGGTATCCCTGAAAAATTCCCCAATGCACGCTCCTGCAAATGGTGCATAGAACTGCATGGCAGCCGGATCAGATGCGGTAGCCATAACAATAACTGTATAATCCATGGCGCCACTATCTTCAAGCGTTTTCAATATGTTGGCAACGGTTGAACCTTTTTGTCCAACTGCAACATAAATACAATAAACCGGTTCACCTTTATCGAAATACTG
>JAIOTR010000074.1 GCA_021106665.1 Bacteroidales bacterium | reverse complement strand
CAAAGGGCAAAGGCGAAGAAGCCGGTTTAGTATGTGGTATGAAGGTAAAGTGATTTTACCTCTCCCTCCAGGAGGATGTCTCATAAGTCAAAAACTATGGTCACATTGAGCTTGTCGAAATGTGTACAATCCTGTTAATCAACTATGTTTCTGCCAAAGGCATTCCTATGGAAGGCAGGCTCAATATGACCGTTTGTGTTTAAAATAGACTTATGAGACATCCTCAGTTAAATCCATGAAATGAAATTCCAGCAGCAGTAAAAATTTAATATAACTTTGTAAAATATTATCACTGATATGTTTCTAACAAAACAAAATATGCCGCGCTGGCTTATTTTCCTGATCGATATACTGATTGTTGTATTCTCCATATTCCTTGCTTATATGGTCAGGTTTAATTTCAATGTACCGCCCGATCAAATAAATCAGTGGCCACAGGTATTCTCCATTATTATTGGAATTAGGGCATTAAGCTTTATACTATCCAAAACTTATGCTGGAATAATTAGATATACAAGTACAGAGGACGCTGTCAGGATTTTTATTGCGATATTTACAGGGTCAGCTATATTTTCGATTGGCAACCTGATTACTTATTATTTTATTGATGGAAAAAATATCATTCCCTTTTCGATCATTGTAATTGAATTTATGACGGTTATATTACTGATGGTCACCTTTCGAATCCTTGTAAAAATAGCGTACCTCGAAATGGTCAATCCGGGTGGTGCGAAAACTAAAGTCATCATTTTTGGAGCCGGTGAAGCCGGGATCATTACAAAGCGTGCGATTGACCGCGACCTGGGAATCCGGTATAAAGTAATTGCCTTTATTGATGATGATAAAAACAAATGGGGCAAAAAGCTTGAAGGAGTCGGGATATTTGGTTTTGATAAACTTGATGAGTTACTGGCAACAAATAAAGTTGACAACATTATTATTTCCGCCCAAAAACTCAAACCGGAAAGAAAGCAGAAAATTGTTGAAGCCGCCATACCATTTGAAACAAAGGTACTATCTGTTCCTCCTGTTTCTAATTGGATCAATGGAGAACTCAGTTTTAATCAAATAAAAAAAATAAAAATTGAAGACCTGCTTGAGCGTGATGAAATAAAACTTGATAAGGAAGATATAAGCAAAGAACTGAGAGGAAAAGTAATCATGATAACCGGAGCTGCGGGTTCCATAGGGAGTGAGTTGACGAGGCAGATTTTGAATTTTAATCCCGCAAAGGTTATTCTGATTGATCAGGCAGAAAGCGCTATGTTTACACTTGAGGTCGAGCTAAATGAAAACTTTCCTGATAAAAAATATGAAATTGCTGTCGCAGACATTTGCAATGAAGTCAGGATAGAAAATGCATTTAAAATATTCAAGCCTGAACTGGTTTATCATGCAGCGGCTTATAAGCACGTTCCCATGATGGAGAACAATCCTTCTGAAGCTTTGTACACCAATATAAAAGGAACCAAAATGGTTGCAGACCTTGCGATGAAATATGATGTCAGTAAATTTATCATGATCTCTACTGATAAAGCTGTGAATCCTACAAATGTCATGGGCGCTTCCAAAAGAATTGCTGAAATTTATATTCAGACACTGAACCAAAAAGGTATCACACATTTTATTACGACCAGGTTTGGCAATGTACTGGGATCAAATGGTTCCGCTGTAACTTTATTCAGGAAACAAATAGAAAAAGGCGGACCGATTACCGTTACCCATCCTGATGTTATCCGTTATTTCATGACCATACCCGAAGCCTGCCGTCTTGTGCTGGATGCAGGCATGATGGGCAAAGGCGGGGAAATCTATCTTTTTGATATGGGTAATCCTGTTAAAATTGTAGACCTTGCCAAAAGGATGGTTCAACTGTCGGGATTGGAATTGGATAAAGATATCCAAATAAAATTTACCGGCCTTCGTCCCGGAGAAAAACTGTATGAAGAGTTGTTGAATGACGAAGAGAATACCTTGCCTACCCATCATCCGCAGATCATGATTGGGAAAGTGCGTAAATATGACTATCAGAATGTAGCTAAGGATATTGAAGAATTAATTACACTTTTCAATTCCCAGGACAATACAGAAATTGTGAGAAAAATGAAGGCCATTGTTCCTGAGTTTATCAGTAAGAATTCTGTGTTTGAGGAACTGGATAAAAAAGCTTAACCTTTCAGTTCCCGATAGCTATTCAATCTTAGGTTTAAGTGAAATTGGATTAGCTCAACTCCATAATTTCAATTATCTTCTTTAGGTCAAATTTAATGTCACCATCGATTGTCAAGGGTTTTTTCTTATCAGGCAAAGGCTGGCCATTTTTTAAAAAACATTGCCAGATATGCTTGATATACCATTCCGGTTCTTTCCCCCACCGAAGGTCTTTTCTTTTTCTTTTAAGAAAGGTTTCCTTCGATATCTTTATAAATATCTTGTTGTCATAAAGTAAATTTATACGAGGATCGTAAAAAGCAAGAAAGCCTTCAGCAATTACTATATCAGAAATTTCCTGTGCATCCAGAATGGCTTCTTTAAATGCTATAAAATTGATGGATTCAGGGGATTCCCAATCTATGTGATCTTTTATCTGTGGTATTTCGTATTGCGGATGTATATAATCATCCTGACAAATGATTTTTACCTTTTTGTCCGGAAGATTTACTTTTAATATTTCGGCAAATCTTGACTTACCTGAGTTACTTACTCCTCCTATTCCAATGATTTTTTTGATTTTGATAATTAGTGCCTATAATTAGAAAAACTTCTAAAATTATTTCTT
>JAIOTR010000091.1 GCA_021106665.1 Bacteroidales bacterium | reverse complement strand
GTGGCTCATCCGATGCTTGAATCAGCACTTCACCCTTTAGTTGACTGGAAAACTGAAAAAGCGTTTTATGTGGTTGAGGCCTATACCGATGATCCTACTGTTGGAACCACAACAGCCTCACTACAGAATTCTTTAGAGGATTTTTACGACAATCCTCCCACAGGTTATAATGCACAAAGCTTTGTGCCTTTTGTTGGTGATGTAGCTCAGATTCCTGCTTTTAACAGCGGTGGACATGTTACCGACCTTTATTACTGTACTTATGACGGTAGCGGCGATATATATCCCGAATGTTACTACGGAAGATTTTCTGCTAATAACCTGAGTGAGTTGCAACCCCAGATTGACAAGACACTGGAATATGAGCAATACCTGTTCCCTGATCCAACTTTCCTGGATGAAGTAGTAATGGTAGCCGGAGCTGATGCTTCACATGCTTTAACATGGGGTAACGGACAAATTAATTATGGTACCACATATTATTTTAATGCTGCTCATGGATTAACTTCACACACATATCTCCAACCGGAACCGGGTGGGGGCAATTATTCCCAAAACATTCGTCAAAATGTAAGCGATGGAGTAGCGTATGCCAATTATACTGCACACTGTAATTACCAGGGATGGGGTGATCCAAATTTTACGAATAATCATGTATCACAATTGCAAAATGCCCACAAATATCCTTTGATGGTGGGTAACTGCTGCTCATCAAACGATTTTACTTATACCTGCTTTGGTGAAACTCTCCTCAGGGCTGTTGATAAAGGAGCATTAGGATATATTGGAGGCTCTGCCAGTACTTACTGGGATGAAGATTATTGGTGGGGTGTTGGGTTTGAATCAGTCTCAGCAAATCCGACTTATAATCCAGATCATCTCGGAGCTTATGACCGAACTTTTCATGATAATGGTGAACCATTAGATGAGTGGTATGTAACTCAGGGACAGATGTCTCCGGCAGGTAATCTTGCTGTAACACTGGCAGGAGGGGCTGAAACCTATTACTGGGAGATTTATCACTTAATGGGTGATCCTTCTGTGATGATCTATTTCTCACAACCACCTGATGCAACTGCTAACTACCAGCCGTTAATGCCACTCGCATCTACTACTTTCCCGGTTAATACTGATCCTTATGCCTATGTTGCTATTTCTATGGATGGAGTGCTTCACGGCTGTGCTATTGCCGATGAAACAGGTTACGCTGAAGTTAATATGTTTGAACCGATAGTTGTACCCGGAACAGCTGATGTGATTATCACCGGTCAGAATCTGAAACCTTATATCGGAACCGTAACGGTTGCATCTCCAACTACTGCCTATGTGTTGTTGGATGAATTTGAAATCGATGACAGTAATGGAAATGGTAATGGTAATGTTGATTTCAGTGAAAATATTCTGTTAGATGTTACCCTCGAGAACCTGGGTAGTGTAACAGCCAATAACCTGACTGCTACGATTTCAACAGATGATGAAAATGTAACTCTTGACAACCCTACAACCAGCTGGCCTGATATTCCTGCCGGTGCAACTTCAATGCAAGCAGGTGCTTTTGAGTTTACAGTAAACGATATTGTGCCGGATCAGCATATTGTTCAGTTTGATCTTGAAGTAACTGACGGAACAGACACCTGGAATTCCATGTTCAATATAACATTGAACTCTCCGGTTCTTACCATTGGAACTTTCGTAATCGATGATAGTTTTGGAAATAATAACGGCAGGTTGGACCCGGGCGAGAATGCTGACATTATTATTTCAAATATGAACGAAGGAGGATGTGATGCTTTAAATACAATTGCTACAGCCCTTGCTGCAAGCAGCTTAATTACTGTTAATACTTCTTCATATGATATTGGTACAATTGCAATCGGAGGTAGCGAGGATGCAGTTATCAATGTAACCATTGATCCCACAGCGCAAATTGGGGATGTTGTTCAGCTTGATTATACAGTTGAATCTGATCCTTATTCTGCTAATACTATCTTGGCTATGAGTATTGGATTGGTTGTAGAAGATTTTGAATCTGGTGGATTTACTAATTACGAGTGGGAATTTTCAGGGAACGCCGATTGGATTATTGATGAAGCAAATTCTTATGAAGGAGTTTATTGTGCCAAATCAGGTGATATTAGCCATCAGGAAACTTCCGTACTATTTATTACTATTGAAGTTACAAACGATGACCAAATCTCATTTTTCAGAAAAGTATCTTCTGAGCCAAATTATGATTATTTGAGATTTTATATTGATAATGTCCTGCAAGATGAATGGGCAGGTGAAGTGTCCTGGAATGAAGTTTCTTATGATGTAACTGCGGGTACGCATACTTTTAAATGGGCATATGAAAAAGATTATTCTGAATCCAATGGTAGTGATTGTGCCTGGGTAGATTATATTGTATTCCCATCGTTTGCCGGTGCTGCTCCTCTTGGGGTTGTAGTCTCCGGAAATCCAACGGAGATTTGTGCTGGTGAAAGTTCACAGCTCAATGCTTTTGCAATGGGTGGAACAGGAAATTATACTTACGAATGGTTACCGGAGGATGGATTAAGTGATCCGACAATTGCAAATCCTGTTGCAACCCCTGAATATACAACCACTTATTATGTAGTGGTGGATGATGGTGACGGCACAGTTACAGGTGATGTAACTATTACTGTTAATCCTACTCCTGATACTCCAACAATACAACAACAAGGTAATATTTTGGTATCAAGTGCTGCTTCAGGAAATCAATGGTACAATACATCTGGTATGATACCTGGAGCAACGAATCAATCTTATGCACCTACAGTAACTGATGACTATTATGTCATTGTTACAAACGAATTTGGCTGTGAGTCGGAGCCATCTGATTCTTATTACTTTATCTATACAGGATTGATTGAGATTGTTGATGGACAGAAAGTAAATATTTATCCAAATCCATTTAATGGTCAATTTACATTGGATTATTCGATAAATTCAGTGTCAGAAGTTAAGATCAGTATCTTTAATACTATTGATCAGCAAATACATATCCTTGAAAATGAACCGGCAAAACAAGCAGGAAATCACAGGATTACTTTTGAAGCCAATCGCCTTGAAACAGGTATTTATTATTGCAAAATTGAAACTTCTGATTATACAGTCGTAAAACTTATAATAAAGTCTAATTAAAAAATAAAATAATCTTAATATTTGAATTCCCTGGTTCATTCAGGGAATTCTTTCATTTTAAAGCATATGATCATGAAAAAATTTGTTGTTACCCTTATTTTCACTTTTAGTATTTTTAGTATTTATGCCGCGGATGGTTTTGATGTTACATTTGATCAGCCGGCCAATGGTATTTATGAATTAAATTTTGATTTAG
>JAIOTR010000281.1 GCA_021106665.1 Bacteroidales bacterium | reverse complement strand
CTGGAAGAAGCCCTGGAACAAAATAAAGTGGTTATCACTGAAAAGGGTGGTGAAGTTCAGGAAAGTGCAGGTTTTAATAATGATGAATTGCAGGAAGAAGATTACGGCAGACAACGTGGTCAAAGCCGTCAATCATTTGAAGCAGATGGTGAGGTAAATAAACTTTATGTTGAGAATGTTTCGCAGGATACAGTATTTCTGATGGCAGGCGAAGTTGTTAAAGGTGGTAAACAGGACAGGGTACTGGCTTCAGATATGATCCTTGCACCTAATAGTGGCAAAGTTGAACTACCGGTTTTTTGTGTAGAACATGGCCGATGGAGTTACGGATCATCCGCAATAGGATTTTCGGAATATTTCACAGTTTCAGCAAATTCTGTAAGAGGAAAAGCAGTAAAAGAAAAAAACCAGTATGAAGTTTGGGATGCTGTTGCCGAGGTTACTGAAAAACAAGGCGCTGTTTCAGGTAGTGGTACATATACTGCACTTGAAGATGCTGATGATTATAAAATAGCCCTTGAAGAATATGCCGAATACTTTAATGATCAGCTAAAACAGATGGATAATTGTATTGGTTTTGTAGGAGTAACAGGAAACAGGATAATTGGATGCGATATTTTCGCAACATCTGAATTGTTTGAAAAGCAAAGCGATAATTTGCTGGATGCCTATATCACCGAAGCCATTGCCGAAGGTGAGGAAATAGAAATTAAGGATAAAGAAGTTCTATCCTATCTTAATGAGTTTTTATCAGATGAGAGCACACAGGAAGAGGTAGTTAATTCTAAAGGGATGCAGTATAAATATAGAGGCAGGAAACTGCATTTAAATACCTATTAAAAGTAAAAACAGGAAATCAATTTTTTTTTAAACCATATAAGGAACATAAGTTCATATAAGTTTTTTCTTATGTGCTCCTTATTTGGTTAAGTTTTTTGATTTTTTAAACCTCTTGAACATCTTTTTCTCAAATTCCCAGAAAAACCGGAATTGGCCAAGCAGACTTCCAATGATTAAAAGAGTGACGAAGTATACCGGTGTAATGATCAGTATATAAAGTAGAATGTAAAGCAAAATGTGAAGGCTTCTGTCAATTCCAAGGAGTTGAAACAAGGGGGGTTTGATGACCAACATTGAAGTGCCGGTTATTGCAAATATGCAAAATATCAACCAGAACTGGAAGTTACCGGTGATGCCCCATTTATGTTTTAATTTTTTGAACATTTATTTTTCAAGATTGGTAATTGAACAGTAAGTAACGGTAAATGTTTTCAATATTGTATTAAAAATTAAATTTAGAAACAAAAACGTTTTTTTTCAATCAATAATTTTCTGTTCTTTTGTCAGGCTCAAAAATAATATTAAATGCTTCTTTTAATTATTCTTTTTTCACTTCTTATCATCATTGGGATCTTGATTATTTTGATGACAAAGATGTATACCAATAAATTTGAAGCACACATCAAAACTCCGGGTGAATATGGAATTCCATTTGAATCGGTAAGGTATCCTACAAAGAATAGCAGAAAACTTTATGGATGGTGGATTCCGGCTCAAACGGAAAAGTCAAAAACAGCGCCTACCCTTATTTTGGTTCATGGCTGGAACAGGAATGTGGGCAGAATGATGCCGTATATTAAAGAACTTCATCCGGCAGGTTATAATTTACTGGTCTTTGATTCAAGGAATCATGGAAGCAGCGATCCTGATGAATTTTCATCCATGCCTAAATTTGCCGAAGATATTATTGCATCCATTGATTTTCTGGAAAAGAAACCTGAAATAGATCATGATAATTTAGGTGTTATAGGACTTTCTATGGGCGGGGCTGCAACAATTTATGCAGCTTCAAAAGATAACCGTATCCGTAAAATGATCACAGTCGGTGCATTTGCCCACCCTGCCTCCATTATGAAAAGGGAAATCCAAAAAAAGCACATTCCTTATTTTCCTTTTATCTGGCTGTTTTTTAATTACGTACAATATAAAATCGGTACTTCTTTTGAAGCTATTGCCCCCATCAATAACATTGGGAAAGTAAAAGGGAATATATTATTGGTTCATGGTGAACTGGATGATGTTGTTCCGCTTGAAGAGGCAAAATCAATGGAGCAAATTGGAAATTCAACTTTAGTAAAACTATGGGCTATATCCGGTAAAGGCCATTCTAATTGTCATGAGCATCCTGAATATTGGAAACGTGTAAAGACATTTTTAAAAGAATCCTCAATAGCCAGGAAAGACTATATAAATTTCTGACTTCATTGCATTCCCGCGAAAGCTGGGAATCCAGAAAATGATATAATCTTTAAAAGTTATTGAGCAGGTATGGTCATAGGATTGATCTCGATATCAGCCATATCTTCCAGCTTTACGAGTTGATCGTCTGTATAACCGTTGAACTCTTTCAATACATAATTGATAACTGAAACCGCTTCTTCAATAGTTTTAACCTGTGGTGTCATTGGTGCATTGAAAGTTTCACCATTCACAACCATTTCTTCATGTGATCCGTTCAATGTTTGAGTTACCGCTCTTCTCAGGTCTGCAACCACGTAATCTGCGTTAGCCAATGGAGGAAAAGCGCCCTTAATGCCTTTGGCATCAGCCTGGTGGCAAACAATGCATTTCTCTTTATAGATCTTTTCACCTAATTCCAATTGAGCTTTTAATCCTGAATCTTCTTCAACCACAACCTCTTCCTGCGCGGGTTGTTGTTCCTGGTCTGTTTGAGATGTGTCGGCTGTACCTCCGCCACCACATGCAGCAAAAAATACAACTGT
>JAIOTR010000019.1 GCA_021106665.1 Bacteroidales bacterium | reverse complement strand
TTATTTTCAGGATGTACATATAAACCATGCTGGTCAACATGTACATCATTCGCAGAAATATTGGACCATGAATTTCCACCATTTGATGTCTTATACAAATCAAAACCAATAACATAAGCTATATCAGGATCGACCGGATCAACACTGACCCTTCCAAACCACCAGCCATACGATTGGTAACAATAGGTTAGTGAGCCATCATTTGTCTGGATCCAGGAATCACCATGGTTGTAAGTTTTATATAATCCTTCAAAATATCCGGTTTTATCAGCATAAATAGCATATAAAATTGAAGGATCGGATTTTGAAATATCTAAACCGATTCTTCCAATATCTTCGCCAGGTGAAGGTAATCCTTCAGACAACTCCATCCATGTTTGACCACCATCAAACGTTCTGTGTATTCCACAAGTCCAGCCTCCATAACTTCTGCGATTAGGCTTTCTTACCCTTTCCCACATGGCAGCATAAAGCGTATCAGGATTATTGGGATGAATGACTACATCAATTCCACCAGTAGAGTCAGAGATAAATAATACATTTTCCCAGTTTTGGCCCCCATCATTGGTTTTATATATTCCCCTGTCAGGATTATCAGCAAATAAATTCCCCATTGCGGCAACGTAAACAATATCAGAATTCTGGGGGTGTACAACCATTCTTCCAATGTTGCGGCTTTCTTCAAGACCAACATATTCCCATGAATCACCACCATCAAGGGATTTATATAAGCCTACCCCATCATATGACAGCGATCCCCCACCAGCATTGGCTTCCCCCGTACCCACATATATTATATCCGGATCAGAGGGTGCAATTGCAATGTCTCCAATCGATAAACTTAATGCATCGTCAAAAATGGGATTCCAATTTTCGCCCAAATCTGTTGTTTTAAAAACTCCTCCGGAAGCAGCGCCTGCATAAATAGTTTCCATACTTGATGGATGCATTTCCACATCTGTTAACCGACCTACAATATTAGTAGGACCTGCGAATTCCCAAAAGGTGGTATCTTTCATATAATTTTGAAACTTCTTGAATTGCTGTGCTTGTATTACGGAGTGAATGTAAGCATCATGATTGATTTCACCTGTTGGATAAGCTCTTTGCATAAAAAACCATTCATTTGGTTTTTCATTTTTTAGACTTGGAGTGTGTTTTTCAAAAATATCCAATAAAAAAAAGATAGTTCCTGAGAAAAGAAATACTGAAAGTAAAAATAAGAGGATTTTCTTTTTCATTGCAAAAGATTTGTGACAAATTTACAACTTTGGTTTTGAATGACAGCAATTTATGATGAGAGATAGGGGATAAACCGAAATTAGTTTAAAAATTTATTGATTGTTGAGAATAGTTCATCAGCATTGATCGGTTTTGTAAGATGTTCATCTCCTCCGGCAGCAAGACTTTTTTCCCTGTCCTCGGGCATTGCATAAGCAGTTTGAACTATAATAGGAAGGTCTTTTCTGAATTTTTTAATTTCGTCGATAGCTTCCAGCCCACTTAGAACAGGCATTTTGATATCCATTAAAACGAGATCAATAGATGCATTTTTACGGCACATTTCAATGGCTTCTTTTCCATCTTTTGCCCACAACACCTTAACATTTGTTTTTTGAAACAACGCTTCGAGATAGGTATAATTTAAAACAGAGTCTTCTGCGATTAAGAATATTTTATCACTCCAGTCAATAGGTAATGGTGTAGTGGGACGTCCTTTTAATATATCTTTTTCATAATCCTTGCTTATGGGCAATGTTAAATAAAATACCGATCCTTTTTCCGGTTCGGAGACAACAGATAACGAGCCTCCAAGTAATTCGGATAATTTCTTGGAAATTGATAATCCCAGACCGGTTCCTTTCCTTTCACTTTCTTTTGCACCCTCTACCTGCCCGAATCTTTCAAAAATCATATCCTGCTTGTCAATAGGTATTCCAATACCGGTATCTTTCACATAAAATACAATCTGATTTTCCGATGAAATCGTAAAGCCAAACTCTATATATCCTTCTTCTGTAAACTTCAGGGCATTTCCAATGAGATTTGACAAAACTTGCCTGATCCGGCTTGGATCAGTATTGATAAAAAATCCTTCTTCTACAATGGGTTTATTCAATCTAAGTTCCAGATGAGGTTTGCCGATTTTGTTTTTCATCTTCAGGAAAGTGGCATATAACTCATCCATCAGTTTATTTACATCACAATCCGCAAAATTGATTTTAATCTGACCGGCTTCGATTTTTGTAATATCAATAATGTCTTCAATCAGGTTCATTAATGTATTACTTCCCTGGGTTATATAATTAATGAATTCTGCTCTTTCCTTTTTAGTAAGATCCTGATCTGAAAGAATTTCCGAAAAACCAATAATGGCATTCATTGGAGTTCGAATTTCATGCGACATGTTGGCAAGAAATACTGATTTCAACATGTCGGCTTCTTCAGCTTTTTCAACCGCTTCTTTCAATTTGTCTTCAGTTTCTTTGATCTTGGTAATATCATGTACAATGAATAACAATGCATTTTTTCCTGAGTAATGGATTTTACTTGCATGAATTTCAACAGGAATGCATTCACCGTTAGAAGCTTTTGAAACGCCTCTGAAGTTTACTATTTCACCGGTTATCCACTTTGGAAATGTTTTAGCAACTATGTCACGGTCAGACTTAGGGATGAGGTCCATGATGTTTTTGCCAACCAATTCTTCTTTCTCCATTGCATGAAGTTTACATGCTGCCGGATTTGCATCCAAAACATTTCCATCATAATCTTCAACGAAGACAGAATCCGGGGATTCATAAAATAGTGTTCGGAATCTTTCTTCGCTATTTCGTAATTCCTCTTCGGCAATTTTACGATCAGTAATATCCCTGTTACTTGCCCTTATTCCAAGATATTTTCCATCATCGCCATAAACCTTCTGACAAACATGATTGATCCATTTTATCTTTTGATCTTTGGTAACAATTCTGTAATCTATATTAATCACATAATAATCCGATTCTTTAGCTTTTGAAATATGCTTTTCAAAATTCTGAATATCTTCGGGATGAATTATTTTTACTAATAAATTCGGATCATTTGTAAATTCCCCGACATTATAACCTGAAATCCTTTTGCATGATGGGGACATGTAAATGATCGCGTTATCCGAAGACACCCAATATTCCCAATCATACGTGAAATTGGCCAGCGTTCTGAATTTTTCTTCACTTTTGTGGAAATCATCTTCAGCCTTTTTTCTTTCACTAATATCCCTGATAACACCCTCTGAACCAATTGGTGTACCTTTTTTATTTCTCAATATCCTGGCATTTAGCGATGCATCTATTATCTTTCCATCTTTTCCTATCAATTGTATATCCTGATCAGAAATGGCTCCATCCCTTAATAGTACCTTTCCAAGATTTTTTACGAGCGATTCATCAGTGAAAAAATTATTAATTATTTGACCATGAATTTCATTCGGATTAAATCCTCCTATTTTTGATACTGATGGGCTTACTTCAATGATAGTTCCATCTATATCAGCCCTGAAATATACATCCTGGTACGATTCAAAAATCCTCCTGTATTTTTCTTCACTATTTCTAAGAGCATCTTCTGCATTTTTACGTTGCAACGCAAAAGATCCCAGTTTTACGATTGTTTCAATCGCTTCAGGTTTGTCTATTTTCTTACTTTCCGGAAGCAGTATCATTACATTGCCGTAAACAATATTCTCCCAGGTTAATCCAATTAAATAAATTCCTCCAATATTTAGTTTCTGTTGTATCAGGGCAAAAGTGTTTTTGTGGAAAATATTATAACCCAACTCGAATATACCATCATTGTATTTGATTAACTTACCAAAAGACAAATTTTTTATCAATTCATGATTTAATTTATGGTTAAGCTGATCAGGGCTGTCATTTATAATATTCAGAAGATTTTCGATCTGATCTTCAGGACATTCAATATGTTCTGTTTTGGTAATATTAGCAAACAGATCGTAAGAAAAGAGCAGAATTATCGAATCCCCAATAATTTCTTTAATTTTTTCACCTATAAATTGAAAAACATTATAATCCGATTTTAATTCAACAAACTCTAAAGCTTTTTCTGATAAAAACTCCAGGTTTTCCAAATGTTCCTTTTCTTTCTTTAATTCTAATTTTTTTTCAGTTACATCAGTAGCAAAAGACAACAAAGCAGGTTTATTTTCCCAGTCTATTAATTCTGATTTTATTTCAATCCATTTAACATTCCCTATTAAATCAATTATTCTAAAACTATATGCCTCATGCTTTGATTTTTCTTTATATGCCCGGGTAATTTTTTCACGAGCAATATTCTGGTCTTTGGGATGTACAAAATCCTGAAAAGGAGTTTTAAGCAACTCGTCCATGCTGCAACTGAACATCTCCAACAATTGAGAATTACAAAATTTGATTCGGTCGTTCTGCAAAACATAAATAGCCTCGAAGGCATTTTCTATAATAACCTTATAAGCTTGTTTACTTTTAAGGAGATTTTGAACTAATAATTTTCTTTCAGTAATATCATTGAATATGATATAAATACCATTTATCTTATTGTTTTTTCTTAATAAACTGGTGCTTATCTCACACCATACAATAGAATCATTTTTATTTTTCCATTCAAATTCAAATATACTATTTGGCTTCTCTGAGACTATTGACTCAATAATAGCCTGAAAACGCACAATATCTCTGGCCTGTAAATTCGGAATTTTTGTAACTTTCTTTCCGATAAACTCTTTTTCATTAAAGCCGGATAATTTTAGTATATTTTCATTAACAGAAGTAATAACCCCTTTTAAGTTGGTACTGATGATTCCTTCAGGAGCAATCTCTACCAGACTCCTGTATTTTTCTTCTGAGCTAATTAATTCTTTTTCATACCTTACAGTATCGGAAATATCCCTAAAATAACCTACTGTGGCTGTTACATTATCTTCATTATTAATCAAAGGGGACAATGCGACCTCAAACCAGAAATGACCACTCGGAAATTCCAACTGCACCCTAATTATGCATGATTTAGCTGTTTCAAAGACCTCATCAATTTTATTCTTAAGTTCTTTGGCTACAAATTCTTGAAATACTTCGTTAAGCACTTTGCCCTTAAAGTCAACAGCAGTAATTCCATAAATACTTTTAAAATCAGAACTATCCCAAACTTCGATATGTTTTCCAAGTTTGTTGTAAACAGCAATAAGGGATTTATTCAGAGAAGATAAAATATCTTCATAGAACTGAACAGTACCTAAAAGTAGATTTTTATCAGGCCTGTTCATATTTTGGCCAGATTCAAGGCGACTCCGATCCTTATCCTTATTTTGATCCTCAGGACGCTTATCACCAAAATCCTCCATCGACATATTATGTCTAGATTTTACCATGCAACGAAATGCAAAATATTGATTCAGTGACTGAACCAACTATTTTACCATAACCTTGATTTAATTTCTCCGCTCAACTCAAGCAATCTCTTGCTAATTCTACCATGTAATAATAAGTTGGAGCAGAATTTTACCTCTATTAGTTAATTATTCTGGTGCAAGTTAAAAAGATATCCGGATAAAAAAAATTATTTAATAAAAAAAT
>JAIOTR010000278.1 GCA_021106665.1 Bacteroidales bacterium | reverse complement strand
TCTAAAATCATGTACATTAGTAATAACAACGATTATCGGAAATTTGATACAGACATTTGAGGTTTTTTTTAATGTTATAAACAGGATATCAACGGGAAAAAGAAATACAAGATTTTGGAGTTCGGTTATTGAATTTCCAATATTGGTTTACGGATTACATCTTTCGATATACAACTTGTTAAATTTTTTAGTCATGAATTTGCATGTGGAAATGTAATAAGGAAATCCACTAAAAAAAATCATGGTGGATTTCTGCCATGTTTTTCAGATTTCAGTTAAGTATATTTGTATTGTAAACTTTAACTAAAATCAAAGGAGGTTACCATGAAAGCAAAAAAGTTCATTTCAGTATTAGCAATCCTGGCACTCGCATCAGAGGGCTGGTCAGATGAAACTCCCCAGGCATCACCCAGGGATAAAATAACAAAGGCATGTGAATATCTTTGGCTGGTTTTAACAATTTACCAGAATATTGATCCAAGAGCCTTCATGCAGCAAGAATTACAGGAGTATTATACCGTAATAGTCCAAAATGATGATGCCAAATACATGGTCTACGGAAGATTCAATGAATGGGAGGATTTTTTTATGAGAGATTTTAGGATGGTACCGATGAATTATAATTTAACATTAAATTAAATACCATATTATAACCTGAAATTTCATAATTTTATAGGTTCGCTTAAACCACTAAAATTATGAAAACAATTTTAATAATTCTGCTGCTCTTTGTTTTTAGCAATGCTTACACGCAGCCAAAGTCAATCAAACCTAAAGAATCAAAAAAACTGAATTACCTTGGTAAGTCCAATTCATTAAAGGACATCTCTCCATTTAAATCGGAAAATCTATTTCAGGAAAAACCTGAGTTAGATAATGAATCAGGAACCAGAATTCAGAATTCCATCATTCTGAAGGATACTGTTATTCAAAATGCTATTTATGATAATGAATCTATTCCTATAATCCAAAATTTTGATGGGGTGGGGAGCATTAATATGCCCAATCCTGATACTGAGGGCGATGTTGGACCAAACCATTATTTTCAAATGGTGAAAAGTTCATTTGCTATTTGGGATAAGCAGGGAAATATTTTGTATGGTCCGGCAGAAAACAAAACGATCTGGAGTGATTTTCCGGGTCCCTGGCTCGATTTGAATTGGACAGACCCGATTGTGGTTTATGACCCCCTTAATGATCGCTGGCTGGCAAGCGCTATGGTTTATGATCTTTACAACGAATATTATGAAATGATTGCAGTTTCGGCAACTTCCAATCCATTAGGAGAGTGGTATTGTTATTACTTATGGTTTGATGTAATGCCGGATTACCCGAAGTTCGGTGTCTGGCCGGATGGATATTACCTTACGTTTAATGAATGGCATCTTACCCAATCGTTAACTTTATTTACCGGTGCAAGTATTATGGTCTTTAATCCTGAAGAACTTTGTAACGGAAATCCTGAACCTACTGAGATATACTTCCATTTTGATTCTCCCAACGGTTCCACAATTATTGATATAGCCAGCTTTCTGCCTTCTGATTTGGATGGAGAGATTCCACCTGCCGGAACACCTAACTATCACGTTTGTGTGAAAGATGATGCCTGGGGATATCCTGAAGACCGACTTTGGATATGGGAATGCCATGTTGATTGGGCCGATACCTCCAATTGCCATTTTTCTGAAGTTGGGATACTTGAAACCGCACCATTTGATTCTCATGTTTTTCAAAATGCTTTTATTCATCAGCCGGGAACAGCAAACAGGCTTCATTCTTTGACCCATTTTATGATGTATAGGTTGCAATATCGAAATTTTGAAAATTACCAGGTATTGTTGTGCAACCACACCGTTGAAGTGGATGGAGATGATCATGGGGCAGTGAGGTGGTATGAGCTAAGGGATGAAGGAAGCGGATGGTTTATTCATCAGCAAAGTTCATTCGCTCCTGACGCTGATTCTCGCTGGATGGGAAGTGTTGCAATGGATGCCGATGGTAATATCGGATTGGGATATTCTGTTTCGAGTGATGTAACTTATCCGGGTATCAGAGTGTCGGGAAGACGATTTAATGATGATCTGGGAGTATTGACTATGTTGGAAAGTGAAATCGTTGCAGGAGCAGGAAATCAGTCAACAAATCCGAGATGGGGAGATTATTCCATGATGTCGGTCAATCCTTCAGATAACCTTACTTTTTGGTATACCCAGGAGTATTTGCCTGTAACCGGAGTCTTTGTTTGGCAAACTAAAATCGCTTCATTCCAATTGCATAAAAATTTGACAATGTCTTTAGACACGGTACAATTCAATACATATGAGGATTGCCTGAATGGGAAGACTATGATAGTGTACAATGATTCACAGTTCGATATTGAAATACAGGATATTGAACAGGAAGGAATCATCGGTGGTGCAATGTGGCATATTGATCCTTATAATTTTAACTTTCCATTTCAATTATTAAAAGGTGATTCGATTGAATTGCAAATCTATATTGACCTCCCTGTTGGGAAATCATTAAATGGTTTTATATCAGACACTCTCAGTATTTTTACCGATTATAAAAAACATGGTGCCCTGATTTTGCTAAATGAAGATTTAATAACCAATTATGAAAATCTCAAACCCAATAGGCCATCTTCTATTTTATCCGTATTTCCCAATCCTTTCAATTCTTCAATTTTGATATCAATTGACATTGATAGTAATGAACCCGTATTTGTAGATATTTTTAATGATAACCTTCAATTGGTTAATTCCCTGTTAAAAGGTGAAATAATAAATAGCGGTTTTCAAAGAATTGAATGGAGCGGAACGAATCATGCAGGTAATTTAGTGCCAAAAGGGATTTATCTTATTCGTTTAAAGAGTGCCGGTATTGAAGAAGTTAAAAAGATTATTTTTGAATAGAGTTTTAAATTTTTTATAAATCTTTTAATATTATCTTTCAGATTCTGAAACTCAAACAAAGGTATGAATAAGGAAATCCGCTAAAAATTATTTTAGCTGATTTCTGCTATACTTTCCATGGCTTCTAATAGTATATTTGTACAATAAACATTAACCAAAACATTGAATAAAATCAACAAAAGTTCTTTTATTTCTTTTAACGACCTAATTAATTGACCTAAAACTAACTGAGCCATGAAAACTACTTTTAGAACATTAGAACTGATATTCTTCTTCGGGATACCTTTGCTAATTACATGCATCGCTTTATTTACAATTTTAAGACTACTATAAGAATAGAAATTGTGAATCAGTAGCTGAAGTTGAATGAAAATTTTAAACATTCAGGAACAGTATTCTTCGTATCCATAGTGATTTGAAGGATCTTGTTCCTGTTTGGGGTTACTCAATATTAAATTTTAATCACTAATTGAAATACTATATTTCGTGGAGGCTGGATTTTTATAATTCTAACCTTTCAATTTCAGTGCGACATTTCATACAAAGCTTCTTATTTTTTTGATCAATATCTTCAACATATGTACTGGATCTCATTACGCAAACAGGAGAATAGCAGTGAACCAATCCAAATGTATGACCAAGTTCGTGTATAATAACTTTTTCAAAGCGGTCGAATAGCAATTTTTCATCCGGTTTCATTCCATATTGTTCATTCTTGAGTCGGTATAATGATGCAATTCCTGTATTACCCTTGAAAATAGCCTGACCAAAAATATAGGTAAGTACAGGAATAAATAAATCAACTTCGAATAACCCGAGGGTTTTTGTATCTCCTTGTAAGGATAAACTATTCAATTTTTTTAATATTTTATTACCATCATATTGTCTGCGGGTGGGATCATAAAATTCATTCACTTCCAGGGGGTTTTCTTCAAATTGAACAGGTAATAGAAACTCGCTGGCAATATGATCGGCAATCTTAGCAAGAAAGTCATTCTCGAAATGCCCAAAAGAAATTAATAGAATACTTTGCTTTTTCAATTAAAAACAACCTTGATGAATACTTGTTTTGTATAATTTTTTATTTACCTGCAGTATTTATTTCCACCCCCTGTTGGTTCTTTATTAGTTAAAAAATAGAATATTATTCTTTTATCGGTTTTAAACCGTATCTTTTAATTTTATTATAAAGTGTTACTCTGTCTACTTTTAATGCCTTTGCTGAACGTGATATATTCCAGGTATACTTATTAAGTATCTGGATAATGTGTTTTTTTTCGAGTTCATCCAGGCTTTCAACAGAACTATCTATGATATTTTTCCCCATAGGGAAATCTTTAAGTCTGATTGCTTTTCCATTCCCAACCACAATCGCCCGTTCAATCATATTTTCAATTTCCCTTACGTTGCCCGGAAATTCATGTTCTTTCAGCCTATTAAGCGCAGCTGGATCTATTGGAATTACATCCCTGCTCATTGAGGTGCAATATTTTTTAATAAAATAATCAACAAGCAAAGGAATATCTTCAGTTCGTTCTCGGATTGGCGGAATTCTGATATTTACAACATTCAATCTGTAAAATAGATCCTCGCGAAAATTTCCTTCCTCCACCATTTGTTTTAAATCCCTGTTAGTCGCACAAATGACCCTGAAATCAGATTTAATTTCCTTATTACCTCCAACTCTTACAAAACTCTTAGATTCCAAAACACGGAGCAGTTCAATTTGCATTTTTGGTGAAATGGTTCCAATTTCATCCAGGAAAATGGTTCCACCATCAGCCATTTCAAACCTGCCTTTCCTGTTAAACATAGCGCCGGTAAACGCTCCTTTTTCATGCCCGAATAGTTCGCTTTCCAGTAAGTCTTCGGATAAAGCTCCACAATGGACGGTAACCATAGGAAAAAATTTGCGGGATGAATTGGAATGAATGGCCCTGGCTATAAGCTCCTTTCCTGTGCCGCTTTCGCCGGTAATGATCACTGATGAATTTGTTTGAGCCACACTTTGCACTTCTTTAAGAACATTTATCATGGCTTCACTTTGTCCTATTATATCTTCAATGTTTTCAAGCGAAATAACTTTTTCCTTTAAAGCTTCATTTTCTGTTGTCAGGGAAATTTGCTTGGCAGCATTTCGTATTAAATGTGAAAGGTCATCAGGATCGAAAGGTTTTGTAATGTAATCATAAGCGCCGTCTTTCAAAGCCTGAACAGCGGTGTCAACAGATGCAAAGGCAGTCATGACAATGACAATAGAATCTTTGTTTATGGATTTGATTCTACGGTGCATCTCAAGGCCATCCATCCCTGGCATTTTAATGTCAGCAAGAATAATGTCAAAATTTTTTGACTCAACTATTGATAAGGCTTTCTTGGCATTTTCGGCACAGTCGACATGGTATCCGTCTTCTATGAACCAGTTATATAAAGAATCCCTTACAGATTCTTCATCATCAACGATTAATATTGATATCTTATCTGCCATGATATTTTATTTAATTTTTGATCAATGGTATAATTATGGATAAAGTGGTTCCCTTTCCCGGTTCAGATTCAACTTCTATTTTTCCTTTGTGGTTTTGAACAATACCGTGAACAATTGCCAATCCCAGGCCAATCCCACTTGCCTTTTGTTTCGCTGAGAAAAAGGGTTCAAAAATATGAGAAATGTCTTCTGGAGCAATTCCTGTACCATTGTCAGTAATATCCAGTTTGATATGATCTTCATCAGGATTATTTGTTTTCATCATGATCTCCCCGTTGTCGGACACTGCTTCAAAAGCATTTACAAGGATTGCAACGCAAGTCTGTTTTATTTGATTCTCACTGCAATATATTGTATCCCACCGGGCGGCAAAATCAGTGATAAAAGATATATTTGCCATTTTCATTTGATGCGCCATCAGATCATAAGTTTCCTGTAATATTTTATGCAGTTGTTTGTTTTCAAAGTGCTGTTGATCTTTTCTTGAAAAGTCAAGTAATCCTTTTACAATATCACCGCACCGTTTTGTTTCTTGTTCAATAACTTTTAAAGATTTTAACATCGATCCTTTTACCTTGTCCTCAAAGTCCAATTTACTTAATTGTTTCTGAACAAGTTTTGTATAGGTTAAAACACCTGATAAGGGATTGTTTATTTCATGGGCAACAGATGAGGACAATTTTCCAAGAGATGCTATTTTCTCCACATGGATCAGCTCACTATGCATTTCAGACAACTCTTCAGATTTTTTCTGGACTTTATATTCCAGTTGGTGCGACCAGTTTTCCAATTCTTTATTAGCAGTATTCAAATTATCAAGCATGTTATTGAATGCGAGGGAAACCATCCTCATATCGTTCAGCAAATTGGGTTTTATTTCCAATCGCGCACTTTTATCACCCTTCGACACTGCCTCACTGGCTTTTAAAATCGCATTTAATGGGTTTTTAATTTTATTATTGGTGAATAATATTAAAAATGCGACAAGCAGCACTGTTGTAAGTGTGGCTAATAGAAAAAAATCTGTTGAAGACTCCTTTACTGCTACATCAAGATCTTCTAATGGAATTTTTAAAATCAGGGAACCAAGAACTTCATCATTTTCTGTGTGTGCATGACAGGAACTCAGGTAGCAGGATTTTTCATTAAAGATGGGTGATCGGATTAGCAGATGCCTGTGCCCTTTACCGTCCTCATTCATGCAGCATGCGCTTTCTGCATCTATGATCCTGTAAGATTTTTCTTTTGGGGGAAACATGGAACCAATATTCGCGTGGCAACCCTTACAATTTGGATTGCTTTGGCAGGAAGTATCGAAAGAAAAGGTAGAATAAACAAGGTTATCTTGACTATTATACATATTAGCCTGGTCAATCCCAGACATTGTATTAATAATATCAAGTGTACTTTGCAGCGCACTCTTATCGTTGGTAAGCATTGAATTGTATAAAGCTCCTTCCACAATGGAACCGATATTGTTTCCGCTTTGAAGAATGACAGTATTCAGGTGTTTTTCATAAACCGATCTGAAAATGATCCCAAATGATACAAACAGAATCACAGACAATATCGTTATGATATAGACTACCCGGCCATAAATTGAGGAATGGAATCGTAAATAATTTTTAAAAAATTTATGAAAAATGCCTTTTTTACTATCAGATTTATTAAAGAAAATCATATCATCAAATTTTTTTGATTATCAATAAACGCTGATAAACAATAGGTACTATATGCCTGCAAAATACAAAAAAAACTGGTGTGAATCACCAGTTTTTAAAAATCTTTTTATCATGCTTTATCTAAAAATTCTTCCTGGAAATCCTTCCAGATTTCATCCTGTAATTCTGAAAGTGGATTAATCCGCAGTTCACCTCCCTCCTGTAAAACAACCATGGAAGGTTCGGATGAATGTTTTCCGATCGAAACTGCTAAAAAATCCTTCAGTCTTTCCAATTCTTTTGTCGCCCACCGTGTTGCTTCATCAGCAAGGTAGTATGATTTTGTCTCCGCCACCCAGTTTGAGGGTTTTATGTTATATATCCATCCTTTTTCATAAGGATCCTCATTTATCATTTCGGAGCTTTCATTAAGGATTGGGTTCATCTGCATGATTTCTCCGGAAATAGGTGAAAATATCCTGAGTAGTTTGCCATTTTGATCAATTTCTGTAATCAAATCTCCTTTGCTAATTGTGTCACCCGGATTTTTGAGATTTATGATTTGTACATCTCCAACAGTTTTTAGCAGAAAATCATCCAACCCCACCTTAGCTGCACCTGATTTTTCCAAACAAGCCCAAGTATGATTTTTACTGAAAAATAAACCCTGTGGAATATTCAGAATATTAGCTGTAAGAATATCCCATGTTTTGCGTATTTGTTTCACAATTTTTGGTTGTTTATTTAAAATAATCCAGAATGGGATTAACAAGGCAAAGAATGCGAGGATGATCAAGTATTCAATTCCTTTTGT
>JAIOTR010000052.1 GCA_021106665.1 Bacteroidales bacterium | reverse complement strand
CTCGAAGAACCTGTGAAAATAATACCATTCGCCATCCTGTTCCCAATTGCTATCACATAATCCCTCAAAAATAATCCTGGCATCTTTGTACAAGTTTGTGTCCCTATTCCATATATAATAACTACGAAAAGGATTGTCGGGTGACTTTCTTGATTCAACAAACCAGGGATGTTCATCCGAGGTATGATTAATGGCTATATCGAAGATCACTTTTAAACCTCTTTTATGCGCTTCCTGCAAAAAGCCCCTAAATAGTATTCTTTGTTCATCTAAAGTAGAATCTTCCGGAAGCCCCAATAATTCCAACCTGACCTTATCATAATTTCGAATATCAAATCCTGCATCTTTCATCGGAGAATCAAGAATTGGGAGCAACCAAATACAGTTTACACCTAGGTCTTGCAAGTAATCCAGTTTATCAATCAAGCCATAAAAATCTTTATTAAAAAGATCAACATAAAGAGAATAGACGACAGCATCCTTGTACCATTCATTATTATGTGGGGAAAATTGAATATTGCTTTTGGTTTCATCAATTTCTTTAATAAAATCCTTGAGAAGTTTAAGAGATTGATCAGGATATAAAGTCTGCCAATATGATGATAATTGCTGAAGTAAATCCATAACATTTGAAAATTTAAAGGGATTGCAAAGATATATATTATAAATATCAGGAATATTAATTTACACTGACGGAAATCAGGTTTGCAAATTCAACAGCATCAGTATAACATGATGTATTCACAAAAAAAGGCTGTCCCTCAGAACAGCCTTTCAAGCCTTTGATCAATGCAAAGCAGGATTAATTGACTTTAAGCATTCTGATTGTGGAGATCACCCTACCATTGACCTTTAGCTTGCAGAAATAAATACCTGGCTCGGCATTGCTACCATTGGAAAGTTTACCATCCCAGTTGATGTTATGTTGTCCATTTGTTTGTTGTCCTTTTTCTAACATTTTAATTTCCTGGCTAATAATATTTATTATACTCAATTCAACCTCAGAAGTTTCAGGTATTGAGTATGAAATAGTTGTAACATCACTAAATGGATTTGGATAATTCTGATTTAATACACTGCCTACTTCAAACAGGCTTTCATTAAGTCCGGGCATATAATCATCCACTGCAAGTGCCTTAATGCAGAAATTACCGGTATTCTGGAATCCCGAAGGGTCGTCATAATAATAGAAATCCACCCAGTCATTTCCGCTTTTGTAATAACTTTCTTCCGTATTAGCAGTAGAAGGTACAATCACTTTCGAATCTCCACCAAGCAATACCGGTACATCAGAAGTTCGGTCGTATGGAATACCACCTTCCGACAAATAAAGATAAACGTAAAAATCATCTCCTTCGGAAATACTTAGAGGAGTATCCAAATCGACTGTCAGAAAACCAGAATATTCCATTGTCCCGCTCATTATGGTTAATTCACTTAACAGATCAGTACCATTAAAATCATCGTAAATTTTTACAGTATAGTCAACATTATCACCTGCAACAAAAAAACTTAAAGCTTCAATTATTTCATTTTTCGTTGCAGCAAAAGCATTGAATGCTTCTGTTGCAATAGTTAAGGTATCACGCCATCCATGATAATCATGATAGTACACCGTTTCATAAGGCATAAATATTACATCCTGGAAAGAAATAGCGCCCATCTCAGGATTTTGACATGCATGTTTATCATAATATGATATCCAAAAATAACCGTTATTACCCCATCCGGTTCCCCAACTGTTCTTGGTTAACCATGCTCCATTCCCTGGCGCCTCTTGCACAACACGGTTGTCATCCCATCCAATGATTGAAACCGAATGATTTGGATCCAGCGTACTGGATGCAGGCTGGTAATGTTCATATTCATAGTTCATAAAGTTACCATCGTAACAGATACATGTTGCCATTACACCTTCCACCATGACCTTAGTTTTTATAAGATCGATGTTTTCAAGGTTTTCTCCTGCTATATACCATTCTACTTTCATAGGGTAATAATAATGATAAGATGTATCATAAAAAGTGGGCGGATTATTATATGACTGTCCGTCAATATCTCTCACAGCCCCGTCACCCCTTGATAAATAAGCTGTAGAAACACGGTAATCACCCCCCATGTGAACTTCAAGGCCTTGTCCGTTATTAAAAGGCGGATCAAGGTCCTTGTTATAATACTGGTTGTAGCCGTTCCACCAGTCGAGATGGTATTCAGCCAAATCAGGTTCACCCGGTTCACCGGCTGCTGTCCAATTTCCAGTCATCATCAGGTTTCCTTCGATGGATGCCATTGTTCCGTGTGTCCAGCAGGTGCCTCCTTGCTGACTTTTAACGGAAGTTACATAATTGTCACCATTATAATCTCTCAGGTCAAAAGAGGTAGGCATTCCTTCATCTTTTGTCAATCCTTTTATACAGAAATTTCCTGTATTCTGGAAACCGGATGGATCATTGTAATAATAAAAGTCTTCCCAGGCTCCGTTTTCCCAATAATAACTTTCCTCAGGATTTGCTGCAGAAGTAACTATGACCTTCGCATCACCTCCAAGTAAAACAGGCACATCAGATGTTCTGTCGTAAGGTATACCCCCATCGGACAATTCAAGGTAAATGAAAAAATCATCTCCTTCTTCCAGATCCACAGGGTCATTCAGATCGAAGGTATGTAATCCAATATAGTCAATATGTCCTGATACCGATGAAATTTCATTTTGCAGTGTTCCACTAATAAAATCATCATAAATCTTAACTTCAAAATCCATATCATCAACTGCATTGAAAAAACTCACTGAAAAAAGCACATCATCCGATTCTGCAATAAATGCATTGAAAGCTTCGGTTGTATTGAATTTAGTATCTCTCCATCCATGATAATCATAATAATAAACATAGTCGTAATTGTAATATATAACTTCCTGAAATGAAACAGCTCCCATTTCCGGATTCTGGCAGGCATGTTTATCATAGTACGAAATCCAGAAATAGCCATTATTACCCCAGCCTGATCCCCAGCTGTTTTTTACCAACCAGGCGCCATCACCAGGAGCTTCCTGTACAACGCGGTTATCATCCCAACCAATAACAGATATCGAATGGTTTGGATCCTGAGTACTGGAAGCAGGCTGATAATGCTCATATTCATAGTTCATAAATGAACTGCTATAACACATGCAAATGGCCATTACCCCTTCTTCCATCACTTTAGTTTTTATCAGGTCCATGTTTTCAAAATTCTCTCCAAGCACATACCATTCAACAACCATTGGATAATATATATGATAGGAGGTATCATAAAAAGCAGGAGGGTTGTTATACGACTGTCCATCAATATCACGAACAGCTCCATCTCCCCTGGTAAAATAGGCAGTTGACACCCGGTAATCGCCTCCCATGTGAATCTCGAGGCCTTGTCCGTTATTAAATGGGGGATCAAGATCTGCATTAAAATAATCGTTATAACCGTTCCACCAATCAAGATGATATTCTGCTAAATCCGGCTCTCCAATCTCACCTGCAGCAGCCCAATTACCGGTTATCAAAAGGTTTCCCTCTATTGATGCCATGGTGCCATGGGTCCAGCATGTTCCACCCTGTTGGCTTTTAACTGACGTAACGTAATTATTCCCGTTATAATCCCTTAGATCAAATGTGGCAGGAATTTGTGCAGTAACAATAACTGCAATTAATACTGATAATGTAATTAAAGTAAATTTTCTCATAATGTTTGTTTTTGAATGCAATATTAAAATATATAATTGAGACAAATATAAAAACTTATTCGTTGCATAGTTAAAGTAAACCACTTTTTTAACCAAATTATGTTTAAAGTTGAATTTTGACGGAAATAATTGGAAACCTATATGTAATTGTAATTACAAGTAATAATTTATACATGTGCGTATTAAAATTGAAAATTGAATATTTTTTCGGACAAGAAACAATAATAATCACTATTTTTACATGCTACTTTTTATTATAAGGATCCAGGATGAAATACAAATCATTATTAAAGCTATTCCACTTTTTACTAATCTTTGGACTTTTAACAATAACAAAGTTTTCCTATTCACAGAAAGATATACCAGGAGACTTTTGTATTTCCAAGGAAGAGTTTAAGCTTTATAATCTCTTTAATGATTACAGGAAAACAATGAATCTCCCTGCGATACCGCTATCAGAATCACTATGTTTTGTGGCTAAGAAACACATCAATGATTTAATTCAAAATAAACCGGATACCAATACATGTAATTTTCACAGTTGGTCGGATAAAGGAGAATGGACAGCATGTTGTTTTGAAGTAGAATTAAAAAACAAATCGTGCATGCAGAAGAAGCCTATGGAATTATCAAATTATCCAGGTATTGCATATGAAATTGTTTATTGGGAAAACAGGAATGCGACTGCAGAAAAAGCATTTGACCAATGGAGGGAAACAGTAGCCTCTCAATCGATAATCATTAATACAAAAGATTGGGATACTCATCAATGGAATGCCCTTGGTGTTAGTATTGAAGGCAATTTTTCCATTGCCTGGGTTGGGGAGGAATTGGATATTGAAAAAGAAACAAGAGTTTGCGGCACTGAAACTGTGATCGTCAATGAGCCACCTCAAACAGAAGATGAGCAAATGATAGTATCTTCTTCTACCGGAAGATTTTATATAATATTTGGCAGTTTCAATTCAATTAATGATGCAAAAGAGCAAGCAAAAAAATATGCAGAAGAGGGATTTAATAAGGTAAAAGTAATTTCGAAAGATAATAAATTCAGGATTTCCCTGGCAGATTATCCATCTAAAGAATTAGCAAACACCGGTAAAAAAGAACTTCCGGTCAAATACAAAGAAGCCTGGATAATGGAATATTAAGTTCTTAATTAGTTGTTAACGAAACTCCTCACAGCAAACTGGCAAGGTATTACAAAGGGTTAACTATTTTTCAATCGCACTGCTCCATCGCTGTAGCCAGCTTTGGCGCAAGAGATAAGGTGCAGGGAATAAAAACTTTGTGATCCCTCGACTGTCGCTCGGGATCAGTTCGACTTGATGATTTTGAACCAAAATCATAGTCTCACTGATTTAACACATCGGCCATTGTTTTTCCTATATGAGCCGGAGATTCAACTACATGTACGCCACACTCTTTTAATATCTTCTTCTTTGACTGAGCCGTATCATCTTTCCCTCCTATGATCGCCCCTGCATGTCCCATTGTTCTTCCTTTAGGAGCAGTAGCACCGGCAATAAAACTCACAACCGGTTTGGTTCCATGCTCCCTGATATAATATGCGGCTTCAGCTTCCATGTTTCCACCAATTTCGCCAATCATAACAATGCCCTCTGTATCCTGATCATTCATGAATAATTCTACTGCATCTTTTGTAGAGGTACCAATTATAGGATCACCTCCAATTCCTATGGCAGTGGATTGTCCCAAGCCTAACTTTGTGAGCTGGTCAACAGCTTCATATGTTAGGGTTCCCGATCGAGAGACAATTCCAATTTTTCCGGGAGTGTGAATAAATCCTGGCATAATACCTACCTTGGCTTCACCCGGAGTAATAACTCCCGGACAATTAGGACCTACCAATCTACAATCTTTATCTTTCAAATAATCTTTCACTTTTACCATATCCTGTACAGGTATACCTTCCGTAATACAAATGATGACCTTAATACCTGAATTTGCTGCTTCAATGATCGCATCGGCAGAAAAAGCCGGTGGAACAAAAATCAAAGACACATCTGCCCCTGTTTTATCAACAGCATCCTCAACTGTATTAAAAACCGGCCTGTCAAGATGAGATTGTCCTCCTTTGCCAGGAGTAACACCACCCACTACATTTGTTCCATATTCGATCATTTGGCTTGCATGAAAAGTGCCCTCTTTCCCGGTAAAACCTTGTACAACTATTTTAGAATCTTTGTTAACCAATACACTCATATAGCAATTATTATTTTAGTACTACTACGAATTTAGTGGAATCCCGTGCGTACGGAAATAAATGCTTAAATGGTTAAATGCAAGAATAAATGTTCTGCCTTATTATGAAAAAACAAATAATATATTTATAG
>JAIOTR010000450.1 GCA_021106665.1 Bacteroidales bacterium | reverse complement strand
TCAGCAACAGTACCTCAAGCTCAAACGATAACCCAAATACATGACTTTTCCGGCTACCGCTTGGATCTGACAGGGGAGGACAATACGGAGTTTAATACACTTAACTATTATATCGGAATATATAACGATGATGAGCCATTGCTGATACTTCCCACCGATTCGTTTGTTGTAAATATATCATTTGAGGATATTGTCATTGATTATGCCAAGGGTTACTTCGGACAAAATACATTTGGATTCGGGCCGGAAGTACATGATTTTGCACTCTTTGAAAGCCTGGAGATCGGCGGATTTTCGATGAAAGACGCTACTGTTAACTTACGCATAGAAAACTACTATGGAATAGAAGGTTTCTTTAAAGTTTTGGAATTGATTGCCATTAATAGTTCAACAGGTGAAAATGAATTTCTGCAGAGTGAAATGATAGACTCAAATCTATATATTGATGCGGCAACGCAGGTAGGAAATGGATTGGGCATTGTTGAGCCTGAAATTGGGATCTTTGATTTTTCAAACTCCAACTTTAATGACCTGATTAGCATTTTACCCGATCAGGTTTCTTATACCCTTGCTGTAGAAACAAATGTATCAGGCGATACCAATAACCTTGATAATTTTTTCTATTACGATGAGCCTATCAGGGTTTACATGGAGGCTGAGGTGAATCAGGGGGTGATGATAGAGGATATGTTTGTTGATAATACAACTGATTGGAATGGGGAAGGGTTAAGCTTTGATAAAGTTAGCAATGGTTTTCTCGATATTGTTTTTCAAAATGGATTCCCATTTTCATTTGATGCCAAAATGTACCTCGAAGATGAGAATAATGAGGTTCTTGATACTTTACTTTATAATGAGTTTATTGCGAGCGGACTATTGGATGAGGAATTTAAAGTTGATCAACCCATAGAAACCAGGGTCACTATTGAGTTGACAGAAAGCCTTAAAGAATCTGTAAAGGAAGCCAAATACAGCCGGTATGAATTGCTGATCAACTCGGCAAATAATGAGCATGTGAAAATATATGACTACAATGTGATGGAGTTGAAGATTATTGGCGATTTTACTTTGAAAATAGAACAATAAAATTGGTGAATTGGTAAATGAAGAAGCAAATAAATATATTCATTGTATTAATCTTTTGTCTCGCATCCGTAACGTTATTTGGGCAAAGCAATTATACCTATCAGTATTTTCCTGATGATCTGATAAAACGGTCTGACTGGAAATTCAGGATAACAGCATTTGGTAGTCAGGAAGCGGGATCAAATGCCTTTACCAATGAGTTTTTTAGCGTCATTAATAAATCAGAGTTTATTGATAAAGATTTGATCAATAGTCAGATTGATAATATGTCGGGAAGTGTGTTGTCAGGACAGATTACAAGTATAGGATTTAATGCCATGATCAATTCTAAAAATAAGCCGGGTGAAAAGTTTTTTCATATTGGATATGAGTACCAGAATTATCTTGATACCTATCTCGATCAAGACCTTGTTAAACTAATAATGCTCGGAAACAAGCCCTTTGCAGGACAGACATTAAACTTTAGCGATTCAAAATATTACAACATATATTTTAACCAGATAAAAGGCGGGATGGGTCATATAATCGGAAGTGCGGATGCAAATCACCGTTTCACCTGGTCATTAGGCTTTAATGCAGGCCAGAACTATGATTATATCGAAGTGCAGAATTCATCTCTATATACACACTCTGAAGGGGATTACTTAGATATTACCGCCCTGGCAGAAACAAAACTATCAGACACAGTTTGGGCCGAAGTTTACCAGATCAATGGTATGGGTGTATCAGCCGATCTCGAATATTCTTATACAAAAACTGAAAACTTTCATTTCGATTTTATGCTGAAAAATCTCGGTGTGATCTTCTGGAATGGCAATACCTTTACCGGAAATGTTGATACAAGCTTTGTATTTGAAGGGATCAGTAACGATACTATTACCGGACAAAATGATGAATTGCCCGATGATTATTCATACAATGGATTACGCCGGTTGATATTTGATAGTCCTGAGTCATCTTCGTTCTCCGATATGCTCCCTTTGAGCCTTCGATTGTCAGCAGGGAAATATCTACGTGGAGAAAAATTCTACCTCGGTATAAATGCAATGTTTTATCCAACCCTTAAGGCTAATTATAACCTTGAGTTTTTCGGTACATGGAATTATAAAAGCGTACTTTATGTGACCCCAATTGTAAGATATGGAAGCTATAACAATGTCAACGTTGGCTTAAGTCTGGGTTTCAATATTGCTGATAAATTCTATATCCATGCCGGTTCAGCTTATTTGAGCAGTATGTTCAATAAAAATTCTAACCTGGGAAGCGGGGGCTTTATTAGGTTGACTTTTGTGAATTAATTACTTTTCATCCCATCAAAAAAACAAAGTAAAACGTTGCGATACATAGCGTCCATTGCGGTAAATCATTAACCGTAGGGTTACGCAGCGTGATGCGCAAAGTCACGCGAAGTATATCACCAGGTTACAAAGTAGAAAACTGGAAATCATTCTTAGCAAATCAAAATATCTGCACATCACATATTAATTTCGTATATTTGGAGATTCAAACTAAATATTCCTGTCATGAAAACAAGAATCATTTTACCCGCAATTCTTTTTTTGGTTTTTACATTCACAAACAACATTTCGTATTCACAAATTGAAATCTTTCCCGGCCCGGATGTAACTCCTGCTGACATGGTCGAATCTCTTATTGGTCCGGGTGTGTATTACGATAATGTTACTTTTCAGGGAGCTGATATTGCCCGTGGAATTTTTAGCAATGGAAACTCCACCAACATTGGTATTGAAACAGGTGTTTTTCTTACCAGCGGTTCAGGTTATATAATCC
>JAIOTR010000110.1 GCA_021106665.1 Bacteroidales bacterium | reverse complement strand
GCTTATTAATATACCCAGGATTGATTTTGACCCTAAAGGATTGTCACTGGATATTTACCACGCACGGAATGATAATCTTTACTACGTGAAAAACGTACGAATTGCGGAAGGAGGCGTTAAATACTACGACCGTATAATGCAGGATGGTAAAATCATTGCCACCGGTATCAGGTTCGATGTAGGAAAAGCCACTTTAAAACCGGAATCGATGGGAATAATAAACGAGGTGGTTGAAATGATGCAAAAACATCCCGACCTTAAATTTAGTGTTGAAGGCCATACCGACAGCGATGGTGATGATGCAAATAACCTAAAACTATCAGAAGAAAGAGCCAAAACCGTGATGAATACCATGATAAAACTGGGCATATCAGCTGACAGGTTAAGCACAAAGGGGTTTGGCGAAAGCGTACCCATTGATACCAACAGTTCACCCGAAGGCAAAGCCAACAACCATAGGGTGGAATTTGTAAAAATCTAAATAATAAAAACATATTAAAACCTTATAAAAATGAAGTACTTTAGTTTTAATTCAATTATCATTATTGCTATTTTCTGCGCATTATCATTTAATGCTTTCGGGCAATTCCAGGCAAACATGCTATTTACCCTGTCAAACATTCAAAAAGAGTTTAAAGTTTTCAGTGATGAAAACCGATACAGGTACGACTTTAATGAAGATGGGCAGGAAGGAGTTGTTATTGTATTAAATGAAACAGAAGAAGTATTTATACTTATGCCTCAGCAAAAGCTGGCTATTAAAACCGTATCAACCAGTAAAATGGCTATGGGAAATGACCCTGTTAAATTATATGAATACCAGGTGGGTCAGGGAGGTACTGAAAAGGTGATCGGTCATGTGGAGGTAAATGGATACGATTGTATTAAAAAAGAGCTGTATGGCGAGAACAACCAGCTTTTATATACTATGTGGCATTCCGAAGAATATGGATTTCCTATTAAAATTGTGAGCCATATTGATGTGGCCGGAACAACGGAAATGGAACTGAAGGATATCAAATCATGGACACCTGATGAAGCTAGTTTTAAAATTCCCGATGGATATACAATCATGGATCAAAAAACCATGATGCCCGAACACTAAGGATTATAATACAGACTGATGAGGGAAAAAAGCTGCTTCTTTATTCTTAGGATATTGCTTCTGATTGACAGTTTCAGAAAAAATCTTAAAAAAGAAAGGTGATTCGAACTCAAAGGAAATTATAAATTGAAATGTGATTATCATGAAAAACAGTTTATTAATTAAACACACAAGAAAGCTGCTAATATTTGTGGTTCTACTGGAATTTTTGTGAATAGAGGCTCAATCTTCTTTCAATTAATCACTTTCAACACAATATCATTTTCCTTTACCTTCAAATCATTTGCAATTACATGGCATTTCTCTTTCAACAGAAAAAACACTGAACAGTTAACATTTGAAAGCCCTTCATCGTTTCCCTGTCCTTTGCTGATGATCATGTCGGCGTTGTTAAACCTTTCTAAAAAGGTATTATTACATAATTAAAATAGTTCCGGGTGCAGAACTTCCTGAAGATATTATTTCTACAACATCATCAAGTCCGGAGCTGATGGCATCCTCAAAGGTTACATCATTGATTAGGGGAACATCTCGTACAACATAAGTAACAGGCTTTCTAAATTCTTCAATCAGGATTTTATCAAAAACAGATTCCCCTGCATTATCGCCGATGTAAGGTATTGATTTTGCATTTTTCAAGTTGATTTAGTATCTTTTGAGACAAATTTATAATTTATATTGTCTAATAAATATAAAAACAGTTTGTGAACGGGTACCCGGGTATTAATGATATTGAGTTAATAAAACTTATTAAGGAAGGTGAGATGCCTGCTCTAACTGCCTTGATTTTGAGGTACGAAAAACAAGTTGTAAAAACTGTTACAGGAATGTTGGGAAAATGTCAGGAAGTAGATGATATAAGCCAGGAAACTTTTATCCGGTTTTATCAGTCGCTGGATAATTTCAAATGTAAGTCAAGTGTTGGAACGTACATTACCCGGATAGCAATCAATCTTTCATTAAACGAGATAAAAAGAAAAAAAAGAAAGAACTTTTTATTTTCTAAAAATGATGATGATAATATTTTACAAATACCGGATACGAATTTATCTCAGCATTTAGAGAAAAATGATATAAAAGAAATTGTAAATAAAGCAGTGCAATTATTGGAACCAAAATACAGAAGCGTAATCGTTTTAAAATTAATTGACGGGTATTCAACAAAAGAAGTTGCCGAAATTCTCGAAATTAAAAAAAGCTCTGTACTTACGCGGCTTTCAAGAGCACAGGAAAAACTAAGAGTAAAACTAAAAACATTTTTGGAGGAATAATTATGGATAAAAAAATATACAGATTACTAATCAGGTCTTTAGATGATAAATTATCAGATAAAAAGCAAAGGCGATTAAATAATTACTTGTCTGCTTTACCTGAATTACAAAAAGAAAGAAAGATCTTTTTGAAGATAAGAAAATCAATGAAAGAGCAGGAGTATAAACTATTTCCTTTTTTCGCTGAAAAGGTAATGAACAAAATAATTCAACTGAAGAAAAAACAAAAGGAATATATAAATTTTGCCAATCTGTTTTTATTAACTTTTAAGAGAGTATCGTTTTCCGGTTTTGCCATTTTTCTGATGTTACTTGCCGGTTTTTACCTATCAGAAGGTAGCCTGTCCATTAACCTTTTTAATGAAAGTTTTGATTTTACTTATTTTTATTTACCGGGTTTTTAAAACAATAAAATGCCACGAATGCACGAATAATATACACTATATGAACATCCCCCGATAAAATCGGGGCAGGCTATGATTGATTTTAACACACAAGAGAATGATTATATGGATAAAAAAAAATTAGTGGAAATTCGTGTAATTCGTGTCAAAAAATTCATTCGTGTATTCACGGCAAAAATATAAACACATGAAAAAGAAAGTCGTATTAATCAGCATTGGACTCTTGTTAACAG
>JAIOTR010000029.1 GCA_021106665.1 Bacteroidales bacterium | reverse complement strand
TTGTTTACTAATAATCGTAAAGATATAGTTTTTTGATTATATTTTTCAGATCCTTTTTGGTCAGGATGATAAACAATTTCAGTTTTTTTGTTGGATTTCTCTCATGGAAATAAATTGTAGTATCATCTATTTTACTTTTGCCATGGAGGTATCTGGTTCCACAACTGATTCCTTTTTTTCTTTGCCAACCCTAATAATACCAATTAAATATCAAAATACGCTTTTAGAATTTGAATTATTTTTTATCTGAATAATGAATTAAATCTTTGCATAGCCGAAGCTACGGAAATATTTCATGAAGAAACTCAGGTGAAAAAGAAATAAAATATAAAGTGTGTTTTGGTGTTTATTTGGTATGACTTCGTGATACTGGACTTTTCATAATACTGCTTGTTCAAACAAGTTTGACTTGCTTCAAAATGAAAAGCCCACTCTTTTCAGAGTAGGCTTGTATCTATTTGTGATCCCGACAGGATTCGAACCTGTGACCCACAGCTTAGAAGGCTGTTGCTCTATCCAGCTGAGCTACGGGACCGAACTGATTTACGATTGCAGATTGACGATTTCTGAAATCATCAGCAAAATTATTAAATTTTAATGAATCCCAGTGATTTTACACACCTTATTTTCAGTTAGAAATATTCCCAATTATAGCAAACCTAAAGTCATATCTTACGTATAATCTTCTTGTTTTATATTTTTTTGATTTTACCAGTAACAAAATCGAAATACTTAATTAAACGATATCAATTGAAGATAAACAAGTTACCTTTCTATTTAAGTGTCTTTACGGCTTGTCTCATATTTGCTTTAAAATCAGTAAGTGCACCTATTGATTCACTTGAAGCAAAATTGCTTACTACTTCCGGTATTGAAAAAATAGATTTGTTAATTTCCCTTTCAAATAGCTATTTAAATCAGCATCCTCAGAGAAGTCTTGAACTTGCCAATGAAGCGCTTGAACTGTCTTTAACACTTCAGGATCATAAAAGAGAGGCTACCAGCTTATATTGCATTGCTGATGCAAATAGAGTTAAAGGTGATAATATCAAGGCCCTCGATTTTCACTTTCAGGCTTTAAAACTTTTCGATCAATCTGATGATAAAGAGGGTATTGCAAAAAGTGCGAACAGTATTGGCAGAATATACAGATTTCTTGGCAATTACCCGCTAGCGCTTGATTATCACCATAAGGCCCTTTATATTTATTATAACCTTGAGAATGAACAAGGAATATCCTCATCATTGATCAATGTGGGAGTTGTATACAGAAATTTGGGCAAGCCAGATTTAGCGCTCGAAAACTACATGAAAGCCTTGAATAAAAGTCGTGAAAATAATGACCTGAAAAATTTAACAAGCGCCCTGATTTCTATTGGTAATGTTTACTGGTATGACAATGAGAATAATAAAGCGCTTACTTTTTATGAAGAAGCGTTGAGCATTGTACAACAAGATGACTTTGAAGGGGAACATCCGGGAGGAATATTAAATAATATTGGTAATGTTCAACGTCAGTTAGGCAATTTCAGTGAAGCGCTAAACTATTATAATCAATCATTAAATGTTAGTCGTGAAATTGGCGATAAAAATCTTATTGCCATAACCCTGAAAAATATTGGAATTTCATATAAAGAAACCGGAAAACTCTCACAGGCAATTCAATTTCTTAATGAAGGCAAAGAACTTGCCCAACAAATTCATTTACTAAGAATTCAAAGAGAAACCCTGGATCAACTTTCACAAACCTATACTTTGTTAGCTGATTACAAAAAAGCGCTGGAATATTATATAGAATATTCCAAGCTCAACGACTCATTATTTGATGAAGAAACGAGTAATAAAATTTCCGTATTGCAATTGCAACATGAATTAAAGGAAAAAGAGCAACAGGATACCATAGTGGAAAAGGATGTAGAATTAAAGTCAACAAAAGAAAAGAACCTCCGCAACTTCATTATTTTTATATCCTTACTTGCCGTTTCCCTGATCGTGATATTATGGAACAGGTACAAGTTAAAAATAAAGAAGAACAATGAACTGCGTTTACTCAATGCAGATCTGGAAAGGAGAGTAGAAGAAAGGACTAAAAGATTTCGCGAAGAAAATGAACACAGGCGAATAGCCCAGGAGCAGGCTGAACTTGCTAATGAAACTAAAAACAGGTTTTTAGCAACCATTAGTCATGAAGTACGAACTCCGATCAATGCAATTATTGGATTTTGCGATCTTACGATTGATTCAGAAAGCGATGAAGACCATAAATTAAACCTTAAAAGAGTAAAAGATTCATCGGAGCATTTACTGGCGCTCATTAAGGATATTCTTGATTATTCTCAGATTGAGTGTGGAAAGATGGAATTAAAAAATGAATCCTTTAATATTCATAAAATAATTGAATCGGTGGTGAATGCCTATTATCTGGATGCTTCAAGTAAAGAAATAAACTTATCATATGAGTTAGGTGGGAATATACCCAAATTTATGTTTGGTGATCCGGATGCAATACGCCAGGTTTTATACAATTTAATCGGTAATGCCATCAAGTTTACAGATAAAGGTGATGTAGAAGTTGCTGTGATAATGGAGGAACCGCTATTAGAAAAAGATCAGGTAAAATTGCATTTTTCTATTAAGGATTCAGGAATTGGAATATCGAAATTAAAGCAAAAGCTGATCTTCATGGATTTTACCCAGATTGATACAACGGAGAGTCGCAAGTATGGAGGAGTTGGTTTAGGATTAACCATTTGTAAATATTTTGTTGAACAAATGGGTGGGAAAATATCCGTTAAAAGTGAAAAGGGTCAGGGCAGTGAATTTGAATTTACACTTGTTTTTAAAGTTGATAAAAATAAATCAGTTAAAAAGGAAATTAAAAACGAGGCACCAAAACAACTACATTTGCTCGTTGCCGAAGACAATATGCTAAACTCCCAGGTAGTAAGTGCATTTTTGAAAAGACTTGGACATACATCTAAAATAGCAGGGAATGGCAAAATTGCATTGGAGTTGCTGGCCAAAGAAGATTTTGACGCCGTATTGATGGATATTGAAATGCCGGAAATGGATGGTATCGAAGCAACAGAGGCGATCAGAAATGGTGATGAAAATGTTCGTAATCCCAAAATACCTGTTATAGCATTAACTGCACATGCCTTAAAAGATTACGAAGAAAAAAGTTACAAAGCCGGAATGGATAGTTACCTTACCAAACCCATTGATATAGATAAACTCTCAGAAGTATTACAATCAATTTAATAAGCTAATCCCAGCCAGCTTTTTAAGGTTTCAACAATCAACTTTTTTTGATCTTCAGGAAGATTTCTAATCCGTGTAGTATGACTACCCCCCGGTTTAACTATTTTAATGGAATTTGTATTATATGTTAGATCAACCGCAGTGGCCGACCAGGGATCGGTTTCCCCATAAATAAAAATCATATTGTCAGCTTCATGACGGATAAAATGATCTATCTTTTGCATGGGAATCGGATTATAGACTACTTCCAAACTATCAGGTACAGAAAAAACAAATGTGGGATTGGATGTGAAATCCGTAAACTCTTTAAAAGGTTCAATATTATATCCATAAAAACCCATTTCCAGCATGGCCTGGTAATAAAACGCAAATATTTTGGAAATGCCCTGATCAGAAATCCAATCAATACCTGTGACCTTATCCAAATGTTTAACCATATTTTCAGGATTATCCGGATCCATTAAAATATCATTACAGCCAATATTTCCCCATTGCCAAAAAGCAAATGAATATTCAAATATCAGCAAGTCAAAAGCTTCTTCAATTTCCATGTTATAGGTTAAATTTTTCTTTTTAACCAAACGTTTGAATTCAGGAAGATAATACTCTTTGTTTTTTAACATCTCTATTTGATAATTCAAAATATTTTGCCTACAAATTGAATCTCCTACTTGCTCAAGGAATCTATAAACTCGTTTATCTTCTATTGAAAAATTTAGCGGACAAACATAACCCAAACTGGCATCTACATCATCAGGATAAAAATACCGATGGTACATGGCTGATTGCCCCCCTTTACTGATACCGGTATTTACCCATTTACCGTGATAAATATTTTTAAGAATTTCAACTATTCTATGATGATCGGATGCAGCATTATCAATTGTCAGATTTGCCCAGTCAACCGGTTCTGGTATTGATTCATTAAAATACCTGTGTTCCACACAAATCTGATTAGCATTCAAAATAGGACATAATTCATTTACATATTTTGGATGAGCGGCATAATCGGCCCCATAACCTTCAGTTATTAATACAACAGGATTATCAAAATCAAGATGTGAAAGAAACACACGTTGCGAAAACTGATTACTATCTGGGTTGTTATGATCTACAGGCTGCTGAATTAAAAGCAAATATTTTTCAGTGAAGAAGTCATTAACTGTGATTTTTTCAAAGGTGAATGAATATTTTTCTGAGAGCACATTTAGTTTCTCTTCTAAACCTTGTGCAAAACAAACATTTACAAATAAAACAAGGGAAATAAAAAGGGGTAATCTTCTGAATATTTTGTTCATGTTATCTGAGTATAAAACCTTTTTTTAATGGATCGTTGGGATCAAAATAAAATTCATTTTGTCCGGTAATATATGCTGTTCCTGAAACTTCAGGGATTACTGCATCATAAGATCCGTATTTGGTTGTTTTTACAATTTGTACATCCATTGTTGTTCCTAAAATACTTTCGATGGTGTACTTTTCTTCAATTGCCATTTCATTCTTCGCAAAATGTAAACCAGCCCTTGCACTTACTCCACTACCTGTTGCAGAACGGTCTATTTCGCCTTCAGCAAAAATGCATACATTTCTACTATGGTGATTGGGATTCCGTGGTTCTCCTGTAAAGATTGTTCCATATAAAAAACTCAAATCATCTTCAAAAGGATGTTTTATTTCGAAGTTTCTAATTATAGCTGATTTGATTCTTTTTCCATAATCAATGAGTTTATTATAATCAGAATCATCCAAAACCAAATCTAATTCTTCAGCCTTACAAAATGCATAAAATGCGCCGCCATAGGCTATGTCAAATTTTACAATACCAATTCCGTCTACTTCAACTTCTTTGTCACTTAAGTAAAGGAATGATGGCACATTCAGAAAAGAAACTTTGGTTATTTTCCCATCCTCAATTTTTGCAGTTGAAACAATCCTGCCAGGAGGAGCATCAATGTTCAGAACAGGAGAAACTTCATCCTTTTTAATCATACCTGTTTCCAGAACCAGTTTAGTAATGGCAAGGATTGCATGGCCACACATGGTACTGTAGCCTTCATTATGCAAAAAGAACACTCCAAAATCAGCACCTGGAGTGCAGGGTTCGGTTAAAACAGCTCCATACATATCTGCATGTCCGCGTGGTTCGAACATAATTCCGGTCCGGATAAAATCAAAATGATCTTTAAAATACCTGCGTTTTTCAAGGATGGTATTGCCTTTGATTTCCGGAAGGCCATCTATAAAAACCCGTAGGGGTTCACCACCGGTATGCATGTCGATGGTTTTGATATTCAACCAGTCGGGAGGTGGCTGGTATTTCCAGTTTTTAAAAAATTCGGGTTGGTGCATGGATATTGGATAGTTATTTATCTTTATGTGTTGGTATCAATTTAGTTATCTCTTTTTTCTTCCCCGGTTTAGCAAAAGTCACAGCAGTTATAGCTCCAACAACAACAAGTAGAGCTGCTAGTACACCTCTGGTAGTTAGTTTTTCAGGTTCAACCCAGCTAACTTCAAAATAGGTTAACAAACCAATAAGGATAAATGTAATAATTGGATTCATGGTTACGATAACACTGATCTTATTGGCTTCAAGATATTTAAAAGCCATAGCAAGAAATCCATAAGCTATAAGGGTGTTTAATCCAAGGTAAACCATTAACATCCAATTGGCAAAATCCAGTTCAAGAAAACATGCCGGTTTTATAAATGGTAGAAATAACAGTACAGGTAATCCGAATATAAATAAGTTCATTTGTTGTGCAGGATAAGTTTTAACCAGTTGCTTCTGAAAAGCAGCATAAACCACCCAGGCCATGGCCGCAACTACAACCCACAGAACACCCATATTATACATTTCAGCATCACCCACTAACTTATTGATGTTATCTCTGTAAAAAATGAATAATCCAATCCCTACAATCATAAATCCAATGCTTTGCCGCAGGCTAATTTTTTCTTTAAAAAATACCAATCCGACAAATCCCAGGAATATAGGCCCGATTTGAATAATTACCTGGGCGCTGCTTGCTGTTGTAAGCTTGATCCCATATATAAATGCGATATAATTAATACCCAATCCCAGTGAAGCTATTACGAGGTAAATGGGAGGGTTCCTCAAGATTTTAAGGTAGGAGGGCTTTTTAATTACATAGTAGATAAACAAAATTGAAAAGGCTACCAAAAACCTGAACCATACGATGGTTAAGGGATCCATAATGGTAGTTGACATTTTCAGCGCTATTACCAAAAAACCCCAGGTAAGCGCTGTAATGGAAGCAAATAGAACACCTTTTAAGCGTTGATCTTTCATTTACTTTTCTATTTTAATAAGAAATTTACTATACCATGAGCAGGAATT
>JAIOTR010000327.1 GCA_021106665.1 Bacteroidales bacterium | reverse complement strand
GAGGAATTCTTTTTTTAATAAACTTACTTTTTTTCTGGCTATTCTCCATTGGTCTGAATTATAAGTATGATTTTCATTTAATTCAAACTCATTTAAGGTTCCTTCGATAAAAATCTTGCTTTTACCAATTTGAAGGACTTTACCAGATTCCTGAGAAAATACAACTGAGATATTAAATAACAGTAAAATACATACTATTCCAAAAAAGGAATGTCTCCTCATAGAGTTTTTGCAATATTGAATTCTATTTTCAGACAAAATTATAATCAATTGGTTGCTTATTTAAACAGATATTTTAAACTCCTTCTGTAACCGATGCCTGTCTTTTTCAATTGATTCATCCAGTATCTGAACAAAATTCCTGGTTTCCATTTCACGGTGAATCTCACTTTTTAGCCATCTCTTCAATATAATGCTAACCTCAAGATGATGAATATTCATAGCAGTTTTTACATCTTCAAGGTACAGGAAATGCTGCTTCATGGCAATACTTTTTTTGGTGTTCTGTTCAACGAACTGAACAGCCTTAAGCTTAGGCCTTCTCTTGCCGTTTATTGTATTGCGACCGTTTTCCTATACGAGGATTCATTTTGATCAGATATTCATCAAATTTCCGATTACAATATATACTTTTTTGAATTATAAATTAAATCCGGCGAATTTTTTTTATCATTTATAGAATTAGCGAACAAAACACAATATTAATTGTTAATTCTTTGATTTTAAATATCAATGCATCCAATTTGGGTTCAATCGTGTCTGACATTTAGAAAATAAATCAAAATAAAATCAATTATTATGCGAACAAAAATACATTTGCTCTATTTATTAATTTTAGCCGGTTCAAACGGTCTAATTGCTCAGGAAGCAGAGCAGGTTCAAAAAGCAACTTTAATTGTAACTGCTGAATCTCTCATAGAGATACCTTCCATTGCATCACAAATGGCTAACGGTCAGTTTATACCTGCTGAAAATATTGATAGGGAAGTTAATCCCAAACGAAGGGATGCCAACAAAGCTGTTCCCGGAAAGGGATTGCCAAATGGACATGATCCATTGTGGCAGCTACAAAATAAAGCCGGAAAGATCAAAGGAAAAGATCCGATCCTAACTTTCGAGGCGGCCAGTTCAAATGTAACACCTACTGATCCTACAGGAGCTGTAGGGCCCAATCATTTTGTCAATGCCTGGAACTCTGCTTTTAGAATTTGGGATAAAGCCGGAAATTCACTAACACCTGTTGCTTCACTGGCAACAATATTCCCAGGACAAACTATGGGTGATCCGATTGTTATGTATGACCCTTTCGCCGATAGATTTCTAATTACTGAATTTTATCCCAATGGTTTCCTGGTAGCAGTTTCCCAGGGACCAGACCCGGTAAACAGTGGCTGGTATACTTATCAGTACCCCACAAATGTATTTCCGGATTATCCAAAATTTTCAGTCTGGTCGGATGGATATTACATCACAGCCAATAAAAACTCAGGTTCTGCCGGATACAGCGAAGTTGTTTATGCACTCGATAGAGATAAAATGCTGGTGGGTGACCCAAGCGCTCAGATGATTGGATTTCCTTTACCAACAATAAATACAAGTGGTTTTTTCAGTCCGCTGGGATTCAATGTTACCGGAGGTGAACTCCCCCCTCCCGGAAATGCACCCATCGTTTACATGCAGGATGATTCATGGGGTGGTGTATCCACCGATCATTTGAAAATATGGTCCATTAATGTAGATTGGGATACACCGGGTAACTCAACCATTTCCAATCCCCAGGTTATCAATACCGAACCTTTCGACGGACTTTTTGACGGTGGTTCTTTTTCGAATCTACCACAACCATCAGGCCCTGATCTTGATGCTTTGCAGGCAACTATTATGTACATGGCGCAATATCGGAGATTTTCGAATCATAATTCCGTGGTATTTAATTTTGTTGTTGACCTTGATGGGGGTGATGATCATGCCGGGATTCGCTGGTATGAATTAAGACAGCCTAATGATGGAGATCCCTGGGAAATTTACCAGGAAGGAACTTATGCCCAACCCGAAGGGCATAGTGCATTTTCTGGAAATATGTGTATGGATACTGATGGGAACATTGCCCTGGCATATACCATTGTTAGTTCAACAAAACATCCTGCCCTGAGATATACCGGACGTTTTTCAACTGATCCGCTGAATGTTATGACCATCGAAGAGGAGAGTTACGCTGAGGGAACCCAATCTGATCCTTCGTTCAGGTATGGAGATTATTCCCAGATGACCATCGATCCCAATGATGATAAAACATTCTGGTCCATTGGTGAATATTTTACCGGAGGAACCCGGAAAAACCAGGTTGGGGTTTTTAAAATTTCACCTGACCTGGCCAATGATGTTGGGATTGTTAGTATCGATTCACCTATAAGTGGAATCCTGACCGATACTGAACCAATAACTGTGACCATACGGAATTTCGGTATTGCTACTCAATCCAACATACCGGTTAGTTTTAAAATTAATGAAGGCTCTGTTATAAATGAAGTATATGCAGGATCTATTTCTAGCAATATGAATGCCCAATATACATTTACCGCAACAGGTGATTTTTCCGTACCTGGTGCAACTTACGAAATATTTTCCAGCACTGATCTGGCCAGTGACCAAAATGTTGAAAATGATTCGGTTTCTACAATGGTGACTCATCTTTATGCTGATGATATCGGTGTTGTAGAAATCTCATCTCCTGTCTCTGGTTCTTATTTAACAAACAACGAAACCGTTACAGTTACCGTAGAGAATTTCGGGGCAAATACCCAAATAAACTTTGATGTTTCGTTTATTTTGGACGGAGGCATACCGGTTACGGAACAAATAGCAGAATCACTCGAACTTGGTTCAACCTATGAATATACTTTTACAGCTACAGCTGATCTATCGGAAATAGGATATCATGATTTAATTGTCGCCACATCCTTGTCTGGAGATGCAAATATCTCAAATGACTCAGCAATATCAATCATAATTAATAGTTTGTGTCAGCCTGAGCTAATGTGTGAACAGGGTGTTGGGATTTTTGTGCTTGAGTTGGGATCTATAAATAATGATACCGGTTGCGACCCGGATGGATATGGCAACTATACAAACCTTTCAACCAATTTATCACAAGGCTCATCAAATGACTTAACGATAACCACCGGTTATGGAAATGTGTATGTTAAAGTGTGGATTGACTTTAATGATAATTTTGTGTTTGATCCGGATGAGGTTGTAGTTAATGATTATGTCATTGCAAGTGGTCAGGGAGCCGGTTCCTATACTGAAACCATGCCACTTGATATTCCGGATAATGCCAGTTTGGGTGAACACCTTTTGCGTGTAAAAACCAATTATAATGAGGCTGTACCAGAAGATGCTTGTGAATCAACCATGTTTGGAGAAGCCGAAGATTACACAGTAAATATTACTTTGTCCACTGGAATAAGGTTACAAGATTTTGAACCCAATGAGTTGATCATATTAAATAAAGGAAACAATCAATTTGTCGCAAGTTTTAATGCTGTTCATCTAAAAGAAACATTGATTGTTTCTGTTCACAATTTGCAGGGGCAAAGAATCATTAACAACAGGATGCAAAACGTAAACGGAAGGTATGAATATGATTTTGACATGTCGTATGCAGCACCTGGTATTTACTTGTTACGTCTCGGATCAAATACTTTTGGGAAAGTTAAGCGTTTCATAGTGCGGTAGAGAACCAGCATAACTAAATAAGAAGTTTACTTCCTTTTTAATTTGATTTCAATTGTAGGTTGTTAAACTAATCTATGCAGGTTTATCTCTTGTCGTTTTTTTCAACAGGTAATATCCTAAAGAAATAGTACCTATAAGCAATGCGATTGCAATAATAGTCATCGGATCTTCTTTAGTATAATCAAGAATTATTACTTTCCTGGAAATGGCGATCAGGCCAACAAGTAAAATAATCTCCCCGTGAAAAACATTTTCCTTAAGGTATAATTTAACAGTTTCAAACAACTCAAGCCCAATTAATATATTGAGAAAGAAACCGAATATTTTGATAAGTTCATTAATATTAAAAAGTGTTCCTTCCGTGCCAGGTTCAAACTGATTTGTGAGTTCCTGAATAATAATAATGCCTAATTCAGCCGTCGCAACGATCAAAACAAAAATCATAAACACCACCAGTGCAATAATTATTATCTTTTCTATGCTTTTGATATACTTTTCAAATAGTTTCATTCTTTTGATATTGATTTTGTAAAATAAAAAAAGCCCTTTCGGGCTTTATTAGTAGCGGGGGCCAGATTCGAACTGACGACCTTTGGGTTATGAGCCCAACGAGCTACCACTGCTCCACCCCGCAATATATTTTATAGTATCTTTGCAATCGTTTTTTGCGGCTGCAAAGATAAGTATTTAATTTTTTTTACCAAATCTTTTTTTATTTTCCATGAAGCATAAAGCTGGATTTGTAAATATTATCGGAAATCCAAATGTGGGCAAGTCAACTTTGATGAATGCTATGGTTGGTGAAAAACTTTCAATTATCACATCCAAAGCACAAACAACCCGCCACCGTATTTTAGGAATTGTAAACGGAGAAGACTTCCAAATTATATATTCTGACCTGCCGGGAATTCTTTCACCCAACTATAAGTTACAGGAAAAGATGATGAAATTTATCCATAGCGCATTGAAAGATGCTGATGTCTTTTTGTATATGGTTGAAGCAGGCGAAACTAAATATAATCAATCCATTGTAGACACTATTAAAAAATCATCCGTTCCAACACTTGTCCTCATTAACAAAATAGATCTTTCCAACCAGGGAAAAATAGAACGGCAGATGGCTTACTGGTCAGAAGTATTTGATAAATCTCAGGTCATCCCCGTTTCAGCCACCAATAATTTTAACATCGAAAAAGTACTTAACCAAATCATAGAGTTGCTTCCTGAAAGTCCGGCTTATTATGCGAAAGATGAACTAACCGATAAAACCATGCGTTTTTTTATTTCGGAAATTATCAGGGAAAAAATTTTACTCCATTACAAACAGGAAATTCCTTATTCTGTAGAAGTTGTAGTGGAATCGTATAAGGAAAGTGAAGATATTATCAGAATATATACTTATATATACGTTACGCGTGAATCGCAAAAAATGATCATTCTGGGTCAATATGGAAAGGCCATTAAGAGGGTTGGGATTGAATCGCGGAAAGATATTGAAGCATTTGTAGGGAAAAAGGTATTCCTGGAATTAACAGTTAAAGTAAATAAGGATTGGAGAGATAATGACAAGCAGTTAAAGCGGTTTGGCTATGAAGTGTAAAAAGTGCCTTGAATATTTTGCCATAGGCATCCCTACGGGAAAAGTGCCTCAAGTGTCTAAAGTTTATAATATCAAATTGAATTTATTCTAAAAGATGTCAAACATATTAGCAATAGTAGGAAGACCCAATGTTGGTAAATCAACTTTTTTTAACAGGCTGACGCAAAGCCGGCAGGCAATAGTGGAAGAAACAAGTGGTGTAACACGCGACCGGCATTATGGAAAATCGGACTGGAATGGATTTGAATTTTCAGTTATTGATACCGGTGGTTACGTGGTTGGATCGGAAGATGTATTTGAAGAGGAGATCAGAAAACAAATTTCCCTGGCCATCGAAGAATCTGATGTTATCATTTTTATGGTGGATGTAAAATCGGGTTTAACCGGAATGGACGAAGATGTTGCACAGGTATTAAGAAAAACCCAAAAAAGTGTTTTCCTGGTTGCCAATAAAGTAGATAATCCTGACAAGATCAATGATGCGGCGGAGTTCTATCAACTGGGATTGGGTGAGGTTTTTACAGTTTCCTCTATCAATGGTAGCGGCACAGGTGAACTATTGGATGAAGTAGTTAAAGTGTTTGAACAAAAAACAATTGAAGAAATACCTGACCTACCCAAATTTGCTGTTGTTGGGCGGCCCAATGTTGGAAAATCTTCGCTGGTAAATGCTTTTCTGGGTGATGAACGAAATATTGTAACCCCGATTGCAGGCACTACAAGAGATAGCATTTATACCCATTACAATAGCTTTGGATTTGATTTTTTTCTGGTGGATACAGCCGGATTAAGAAAAAAGGGCAAAGTGAATGAAAATATTGAATTTTATTCCGTCATGCGATCCATCAGGGCAATAGAAAATAGTGATGTCTGTTTTCTGATGGTAGATGCAAGTCAGGGTTTTGAATCTCAGGACTTGAACATTTTCCATTTGATTGAAAAAAACAGGAAGGGAGTTGTTATTGTTGTGAACAAATGGGATTTGATTGAAAAAGAATCAAAAACGCATATAAAATTCGAAGAAAATATCAGGGAAAAAATAGCTCCATTTACGGATGTTCCTATAGTGTTTACATCTATTCCTAAAAAACAAAGGATATTTAAAGCGCTGGAGCTGGGAAGTTTGGTATTTAAAAATAAAAGTAATAGAATTTCTACCAGCAAACTAAATGAAATATTTTTACCAATTGTCGCCAAAACGCCTCCCCCTTCGGTGAAAGGCAAGTATGTGAAAATTAAATATATTACACAAATTAAAACATCATTTCCTGCTTTTGTATTTTTTTGCAATTTACCTCAATATGTAAAAGATCCATATAAACGATTTGTTGAAAATCAGATCAGAAAGCATTTTAATTTTCTTGGTGTTCCTATCCAAATTTATTTCCGCAAAAAATAATATGTCAGAAGGGATCAGAATTGATAAATGGTTGTGGGCGGTCAGGATTTTCAAAACCCGAAATCAAGCCGGTGAAGCATGTAAAGCCGGGAAGATAAAAATTAATGATGTGTCAGTAAAACCTTCAAGGGAAGTAAAGATTGATGAAAAGATCATCGTGAATCTTAAACATATTACCAAAACAGTTAAAGTAATTGGATTATTGAAAAACAGGGTTGCTGCTAAACTTGTAGAAAATTATCTTGAAGACCTTACACCGCAGGAAGAATATGATAAACAAAAAATGATGAAGGACTTGAATTCCGAATTCAGGCAGCGAGGAATCGGGAGGCCAACCAAGAAAGAACGCAGGCTTATTGACAGGTTAAAAAAATCTAAATTTTAGTTTTCTATTTGGAATATAAAATTTTATATAGATTTTACCGTTATATCAATAAAATTCTACTTTTGCAGCCAAATTCAACAAACTATTAATACAGTATTAATTATAATTAAAAAAAAATGAAAAAATTCGCACTGGTATTACTGATTATCCCTTTTCTGATTAGTTGTAATCAGCAAAAGATCAAACAGCTTGAAT
>JAIOTR010000146.1 GCA_021106665.1 Bacteroidales bacterium | reverse complement strand
GGCATAAGCCAGGTTAGCTTTGGCAGTATTTACGGCCCGTGCATTTCCCCAAAGGGGAATGGTAATGCCTGCCTGTATTCCCTGAAGTTTAGTATTAAGAATACTTTCAGAATAATATCCGGCCTTTAATTTTGGCAATTTTTGATTGAATACTACATCCACTTCCTTAGCCTTTTTTTCAATTTCTACCTGGTACAACCGGTTCAGGTAGCTTTCCTTGTAATGTAATAATAAAGAATCAAAAATAATAGGAGTAGATGTTGGAAAAATGGTATCAAAAATTCGCAACTCATAATTTCCGGTCAAACTTAGTATTTCAGCCTTATTCTTACTAAATTCCCGTTGCAAAAAACTGACCTCATTCTCTAATGCCATCACTTTCATCCGTGCCTGATTCAGTTGCAACCGGTTAGCTTCACCGGTCTCTAACTTTCTTTCAAATCCCCTAAACACAGTCAAAGCATAATCCAGCCGACCGGAGTAAAATGATTCCATTTTATTCAGATAGACTTGCTCAATCCATACCTGTCGGGCTTTCAGGTAAATTGCCTGCCTTGTCGCTTTATACTCCAATTCAGCTTGTTGCTGGTTAATCTTCGATAACTTAGACCGTGAGGAGTAGGCCGTTGGAAAATCGAAGGACTGGGTTATCGCGAAATCAATCTTGTTCCCAATATCAATAGGATTTCCCCACATATAACCAAACTCCACTTCAGGATTCGATGGTGTTAGTCCGGTTCTGGCATCTAACTTTCGGGTTTCAAGCAAACTCTGTGCAGTCATTAGCGTAGAATTACCTTTATTCACCAGGCTCAAAAGAGTATCAAGTGAGGGTTGTGCCCACAAATAAGAACCTGCCATAAAAATCACTGTCAATAATATAATATTTTTCAGTTTCATGATTGTACTTTTTTTGTTTGAATGATATAATAAACCACAGGAATGACAAATAAATTCAGGAGGGTTGAAGTAAACAGTCCACCGAGGATTACTATTGCCATCGGGCTTTGTATTTCGTTACCCGGTTTACCACCATTCAGCGCCAGCGGAAGCAGGGCCAGAGCAGAAGCAAGTGCGGTCATAAGTATCGGGTTTAACCTGTCAGACGAACCACGAATGATAATTTCTTTCACGGAACTCCCTTCCTCCCGGCTTAAATGCTGATATCTTGACACAAGCAATATCCCGTTACGGGTAGCGATGCCAAACAAAGTAATGAATCCTATAATGGCCGGAATGCTCAACATGTTTGATGTAAACCATATAGCTAACACCCCACCTATCACAGCGAGAGGCAGGTTAATCAAAACCAATCCGGCAAGGGAAGCGCTTTTAAATTCCTGGTAAAGGATCATATAAATGACTATGATAGCCAAAATGGAAGTGAATAAAAGCATTTGTGAAGCATGTTGTGCACTTTCAAACTGCCCATCATAATGGATAAAATAATTATCAGGTACAACAACTTCTTTATTTATGGTTTCTTTTATTTCATCTACTACGCTGCCTACATCCCTGCCGGCAACATTGGCTGATACCACCAGTTTTCGCTGCACATTTTCCCTGTTAATGGTATTTGGTCCGGAAAATGATACTACATCAGCCACAAAGCGTAAGGGTATTTTTTCTCCTGTATAGGTATCAATATAAACATTCCTGATATCTTCAATTTTATTTCGGAATGATTCATCATAACGAAGTACCAGGGGAAAATTGAGATTGTTTTCATACACTTCTGAAACTTTCTTTCCTGCAATGGCAGTTTCAACATATTCAGTAAAGGAATTCATTGGTATGCCGTATCGGGCAAGCATTTCCCTTCTCGGCCTGATCTGTATCTGAGGTATCTCGACCAACTGTTCCACATTCAAATCAACCAGCCCGTCAATCCCATCGATATTATCCCGAATTTCATTTGCCAGGTTATACATGGTTGCTAGATCCTCTCCAAACACTTTAATGGCGATATTGGCCCTTGTACCCGAAAGCATATGATCAATCCGGTGTCCCAATGGCTGACCTATATTGATACTAATCCCCTGAATCTTTTCCAACCTACTCCGAACATCTTCCATAAATTCACCCTTATTCCGTTCATCAAGGTCATAGGGAACATCTATTTCTGAGGAATTGCTCCCACCATGGCTGTGTTCGTTGAGTTCTGCCCTACCGGTTCTCCGGCTAACATACTTCACCTCCGGAATTTTCAAAAGTTCTTCATCAATTTTGGATGTGATCCGGTTACTTTCATCTATTGAAATTCCCGGAAATCCAATGGTCGTGATGGTAAGTGTTCCTTCATTAAATTCCGGAAGAAAACTTCTTCCAAATTTTGTGAAAATAAAAATAGCTCCCAATAATAATATAACTGACAAGCCAAGAATGGATTTTCGATTTCGTAGCACTGATGTAAGACTTCGTGAGTAAAGTGCATTGATTTTCTGAACCAGTTTATTATCTCCCCGTTCATCCGATTTTAACTGTTTCTTAGAAATAAGTAAATAACTCGATAAAACCGGTGTTAAGGTTATTGCAACCAATAATGAAGCAAATAAAGAAACAATAAAGGTCAGTCCAAGTGGAATTAACATACGGCCTTCCATTCCCGACAGGAAAAACAGGGGAATAAATGCCACAATGATGATCAATGTAGCTTGAACTATTGAAGACCGTATTTCGACAGAAGCTTGATAAATAACTGTTAAGGTATTCTCACGCTTTCCAGCCGGCTTCCGATAATTTTGTTTTAACCGTTTCAACACATTTTCCACATCAATAATGGCGTCATCCACCAGTACCCCAATGGCAATAGCCATACCTCCTAACGACATCGTGTTTAAAGTCAATCCAAGCAGATTTAAAGTTATCAGTGATAATAACAGGGATATTGGAATAGCCGTAAGAGAAATCAAAGTTGTTCTTAAATTCAGGAGGAAGAGAAAGAGTATAATACTAACAAATATTCCACCCTCCAGAAGGACTCTCATTACATTATAGATGGCGGTGTCAATAAAATCAGCCTGACGAAAGATCTGGGAATTCAATACCACTCCTTCGGGCAGGTAAGTTGTTAAGTTTAACAGGGCTTCGTCGATATCATCTGACAAAGAAAGTGTGTTGGTGTTGGGCTGTTTGAGTACGGTCATGATTACAGCCGGTTTTTTATCCAGGAAAGCTTCCCCGATAATCGGAGAATGTCCGAT
>JAIOTR010000501.1 GCA_021106665.1 Bacteroidales bacterium | reverse complement strand
AATGTCCGCCTTATTATCAGCGGCTTTACCAACACAAACATAAAATTCTTTATAACCTAATATATCGTCATAAGCAGGTTTGCTGTTGGCATAAGTAGGTACAATGTCTGTTTTCTTTTCTGCAAAAAGATTTCCACTTGTAATTACAATAAGCATTACTACCGTTAGTAATAATTTTGTTTTCATTTTAATCTCTCCCTGTTTAACAAATGTCAAACTACATAAACTTTCAAATGCTGCATGATCAAAAGATAGTACGAACCGGTTTTCGAGATTAACATCTTTTTTCTCTTTAAAATAATGAAATGATAAGAAGTTGCTTTCTTGGGGCGGAGAAGCCAAAAAACCCAGATTGTGTATGGTAACGAAAATATTCACAACATGTGATGTCTTCCGCTGCCCATTTATATCTAAATAGTGACATTAAAAACATGAATATTCAATGGCAGTTGTGCTGTCAACTATAAATGTTTCCAATAATTGGCTTATTTTCGGTAATTTTGGATATACGCGGGAAGCCGGTTTAAGAAACCTGGACTGTGAGATTGCTGCTATCTGCCGCGACGTTGCCAGCATCATCGCAGAAAAGTTCGGAACACAAAATAGTAATTTGCTTTGCCAGCTTTGCGCCTTTAGGAGAAAATAATTCAAGAAATTAAAGCAAAAGAAAGAATTGGCCACGGATTTACTCGGATTCACGCGGATAAAAAAATAATCCGCGTAAATCCGTGGCTAAAAATACAGTTTATCTTTTCGTGCTCTGCGTCTTTGCGAGAAAATAACCAGCGGTAAAAATGAATTAGTTAATTTCTTTTTGAGACTGATTCCGAATATATCTTGAAATATGTTGAGTTATTTATTAAGAAATATTAGTATATTAAGCAAGAACTCATGCAGAAATAACCTTCAGCAAAACAAATGGAAAAAAATAACGATAAAACGAAATAATATATCAAGTTAAAAACATATTCAACGACAATTATTTTAGATAGCTATTTCTATGCAGATTAAATGTTCAAAATGTGGTTCGACTTATCAAATTGATGAATCTAAAATACCGGATAAAGGGGCTCATGCACGATGTAAGAAATGCCAGAATCGGATATTCATAAAAAAACAAGCTGCAAAACCAGATAAAAAAGTAAATACTTTACCAAATCAACAGCCGTTAAACAAACCGACTACAAATCCCCCTGAGACAAATACCCAAGTAGAAATTCATCAGAAACAAGCAAATATTGTATGTTCAAAGTGTGGACAACGGCAACCCAGCTCCCATGATAAATGCTTCAAATGCGGATTCAATCTTAAAAAACTTAAGGTAAATCAGGGAGGTCCCCCTCCGATACCTTCATTTAATAAAAATGGATCCCCAATACAAAAGATAAAAAATAATAAAGTACTAATCGCCTGTCTTATTGTGGTTGCCCTGTTATTGTTACCGGGTCTTTATTTTCTTTTTGGAAAGACCCATGCGGATTTATTTACTTCTGAACAGTATAACCAAAAATATGTTACCTGGCTAAATAAATGGTTTTTAAATGATTATCAAAGATTCGGTCATCATTCAGTAAAATGGGACGCGAAAATTAAAAACGTATTAAACAAATACGCGATTTATCGTTTAGGGCTTTCTGAAGATCAATACTGCATTGAACTGCTGGATGATATACAAGAAGTCATGGACCTGGGCTGTAATGACGCCAGAATAACATACCTTTTAGGGAATATGACATATAGAGTATACGGGGCAAAATGGGCGGAAATCAAGCTCATAAAATCTCTTAACCTTTTAGAACAAAGTAATTATCCGGATTATTATCGTCTTTTCGCTGCTACAAGATTAAAATGGACATACGAAAAATTAGGGTACGAGGATGATGAGGTCTATGACTTATTAAATAAAAAGAAAATGAAGTATCTTGCAAGAGCATCTGTGGATGATCGCTTCAAAAATGGAAATCAACGATATTATATTAATACTTATTTTGGTACATGGACTTACAGCAAACTTCCCCGGCAATTTGAAAAATTCATGGATGAGTATGAAAAACTTGAAAATATGGATCCATGGATTGACCTGATGGTAAGGGGTAAATATCATGATTTGCTTGGATGGAGGGCACGAGGATCCGGATACGCAAAAACGGTTACACAGGATGGATGGCGGATATTCAAAGATGAAATGAGCAATGCCAGACAATATTACACCAGTGCACATCAAATGCATCCTGAATTTCCGGAAGCGTCAACAGGGATGATATCCGTTAGAATGACTTCACGCGGCCCCATGAGTGAAAGGGAATGGTTTGATCTTGCGGTGAATGCTCAATTTGATTATATGTCTGCATATAGCAACTATCTCTCGGCTCTCCGACCCCGATGGGGAGGATCTCATAAAAAGATGCTGAAATTCGGCCAGGCATGCTTGAACACAAAACGATTTGATACTGATGTCCCAGGGATTTTTTTAAAAAGTATTCGAGACATATCTGCAGATTACGACATCCGTAACTGGAGAAAACCTTTTCTAAAACCGGGAATTTATAAAAATGTCCAAAAGTATTTTGAGGGCATACTCAATGACCCAGGTAAGGAATCAGAATATTACAGGATTAAATCATCTTATGTTCTAAATGCATGGGTCTGCGGTGAATATAAAGAT
>JAIOTR010000514.1 GCA_021106665.1 Bacteroidales bacterium | reverse complement strand
AGGGAAAGAAGTCCTCCTGAAAGATTATAGCGATCCGCCCAGAATCGTATATGCAATTGCAAACACAGAAAAAGAAATGGATAGACTGGTTACCTTTGAGCAAGTCTTCCAACAAAAGCCTAAGCAAAGCGAGACTTGTGCTTCATTCCCTGGCAGAATTTTATATTTATTACAAATCTGTATCTTTATGTATTTGGAATTGGGAGCATTAATGTAGAAATTATTGAGTGATTGTAGGCCCAAGTCAACAGCGCTTAAGTCAAACCCACAAGACTTGCGCCAGTGGGGGGGAGGCATAATCGCCGGAGCGCCTTAGAGAGAAATATTTTTAATATAGGTATCTTTGCCTATAAATTGAGTAACCAATTAGGGAGTTTTAATGAAAATCTCATCATTAATTAATTTGTTGATTTGGTCAACTTTTTGATTGATTTGTTGAAGCTTTTCTTCATCTAATTTTCTTTGAGTAGAATTTGCCCAAAATTTAGACATATTTGCTGTGAGGAGAGATATGTCAGTATTTAGTATTACTAGTTTTCTAACAACAGAAAACATTTTTAAATTATGTTCATATAATTCATCCACAAGTTTAAGTTTTTCATCTGCACCCATTTTTGCAAACTCAATTTCTGAATGATATTCTTTTTTAATATTCTTTAATCCAATATTGGCCTCATTGATAATAGTTTTAGAAAACTTATCCAAAGATTTACTATCAGACAAAAGCGATTGGTAAAGTTCATTATTTCTAGATAACTGATTACGAGCAATTTTATTTATACTATCACTTTTATTAGCTATAATCTCAAATTCAGAATTGATAGAATCAAACGAATCGAATAAAATAGAATACTTTAATTCCATATCATTTGATAATTCTTTGTTTGATAAAATAAACTCACGGTAAGTAAGTTTTGCATCAGTAGAAATTTGTGACAATTCTGAATGAAGTTTTTTAACTTCCTTTCTTGCATTATTTAAATCTAATCCCCAGTAGACGGCTACTGCAAATAATAATATTGTTAGGGGAATCAATCCCAATTTTAATGACTTAAGATAAAATGTTAACATTTTATTAAGTTGGTGAAATAATTTTTCTTGTGAGTTCATTACAATTATGTTTGGATAAATAATTTGTTTAAGTATTTAGTAAAAATAACATTTTTATAGTTGATTTCATTACTGTCCACTTAAAATAAGCTGAGGGACAATTGTTTATAATTTAGTTCTTTGACATCTTTGTAATCTATACTTGTAAGTAACTCTAATACATGCGTTTTATCCAGTAGGGATATCCCAAGTATTTGTAATATTTCGTAGGTTGAACGGTCAATTTTAAGGTCATGCCCAACGATGGCGACAAGACAATACGAAATAATTGCAGTGTATATTTGGATTCGTACGGCATTTTCAGAAGTTCCCCAAAAGGACTTTATTTTCAAGTGTTGTTTTATCCATTTAAAGAATAGCTCAACTTGCCAACGATTTTTGTAAAGTAAAGCTATTTGTTCAGCCGAGAGTTCCATGTTGTTGGTCAAGAATACAAAAGTACGTTTGGTTTCATCATCATAAAATTTAACCCTGCGAAGTTTATCCGGATAATCCTTAGAGACATAAAAGCCTGTCAGTTTACCTATTTGATCACATTGTACACCTTTAGTCTTGTCTACCTTTCGTGAATACATTCTTCGGAATTTGAGATTAGATTTAGCTCGTACAACAAAAAATGCTGACAGAACAGTTATCTTGTATAAACGTTCGTAGTCAACATACGCACGATCAAAAATATAATATGCACCGCTCTCATATGGGATATAATCCATGGCGTTAACATCATTAACTGTTGCTGTCGTAATATGAATAAACGCAGGGATTTGAGTAGTAATATCGTAAAGTGTGTGAAGCTTGATCCCGCCTTTGGTTTTGCGGAACTTTGCCCACCAAAACACACTCAGGCAAAGATCAATAGTTGAAGAATCAAAAGCATAAACTTTACCTTTAACCTCAAAATTGTCATTCTCCCGTTTCCTGCGTGCAAGGTCAACCAGATGATATGCGAAATCCTCAAATATCTTATAATCTCGCTTCTCATTTGCTTTTGCAAGATTACTTCGAGTTACAGTTTTACCAAACCCAAGATGATAAGACTTCTGACTGTGGGCATCAATCACCACGATCAAGTCCCGTAGGCTTTCCCGGTTTGTCAATTGCCCGAATACCAGGCAGAGTAACTGATTCCAACAGGTAAAATACCTGACGTATTTGTTGCCATTATATTTTTCGACAAATCTATCGAATACCCGTTGTGGCAGGAACTCTGCCAACTGTGCGAAAACATATTTGCCATTATTCATATAGGTAGGTTTACTTACCTATCAAATGTAGCAAATCAAATCGTCACGTAACTAAAAAGCTCTGGAGCCTATTGATTACAAAGATTTCAAAGAACACTATTTATTTTTTAGTGGACACTAGTGGAAATAGAAATATAATAATCAATATTTAAATGTATAAACAATGAATAACAACAAAACAAGAAAAACAGCATTGATCACAGGCGCTACAAAGGGTATTGGATATGAGCTGACAAAATTATTTGCGGGAGATTCGTACAATTTGGTTTTGGTGGCGAGAAATAAAGTCCGGTTAGAGGAAATGCAAGAAGATCTTAATAAAAAGCATAATATAAATGTTACAATAATTGCAAAGGACCTGTCAGTGCCAAATGCGGCTCTCGAAATATTTCGTGAAACAATAAAAAAACAAATTGTTGTTGATGTTTTGGTAAATAATGCAGGAATAGGTGATTTTGGATTATTTAATAACAAAAAGCTATTGAAATTATCTCAAATTATGCAAATCAATATTGTTTCACTTACTGAATTGACCAAATTTTATTTAAAAGGAATGGTTTACAGAAAAGAAATCTTTAGTAAAAATTTAAACATGACTGAAAATGCAGCAAGTAAAGAAATTTCAAACTATTTAAATTCTAATTAAAATGAAAATATCAGCAATAATATGTGCGTACAATGAAGAAGAAACAATTAAAAATGTTGTAACAACTGTTTCTGATTATTTTT
>JAIOTR010000231.1 GCA_021106665.1 Bacteroidales bacterium | reverse complement strand
TTCATGGGTTACAAGGAAATAGAAATAAACCTGCCAACAGCTTATACTGAAGATCAACTGAAACAAACCATTTCAAAAACACTTCGATTCAGGGAGTTCTCATATCAGATGATCAACAAAAGCCTCGACGCCAGAAAAAGGAAAAAAATCCTTTGGAGGCTTAAAATTGGTATCAGTTCTGCTCATCTCAAGGGAGAGTCACCTTTGCAGAAAGATGCTTTACAAATTATCTATAAAAAAAGAAACAAAAGTATTGTGGTAACCGGAAGTGGCCCTGCCGGTTTTTTTGCTGCTTATGTGCTTCAAAAATCAGGTTTTGATGTCGTACTTATTGAACGGGGTACTGATGTGGATAAAAGAGCAAAAGGGATTGGAAAATTTGAAAAAGACGGTGTGTTTAACCCACTTGGCAATTACGCGTTCGGTGAAGGTGGTGCCGGTACTTTTTCGGATGGAAAACTTACCACGAGGTCTAAACGTGTATCTAAAGAAAAGGAATTTATACTATCAAGTTATATTGCTGCAGGAGGACCTGCTGAGATTGCCTATATGTCTCATCCCCATCTCGGAACCGATAACCTTAAGAAAATCGTAAAGAACATGCGGGAAGAATTCAAACAGTTGGGAGGAACCTTGCTTTTTGAAACCTTATTGACCGACCTGACTATCAAAAACAGAAAAGTTATTGAAGCTGTTACATCAGACGGAGATTTGCCCGGAGATTATTTTTTAATTGCTCCCGGTCATTCGGCTTATGAAACGTACCGCATGTTGATGGACAAAGGGGTTCCATTCCGAACGAAAAGTTTTGCTATAGGTAGCCGTGCTGAACACAAGCAGGAGATCATCAACCGGGCGCAATGGGGCATCGCCACGCTTCCCGGTGTAAAAGCTGCTGAGTACAGACTTACAACTCCTGCAGACGGCAAACACCAGGTTTACACATTTTGTATGTGTCCCGGCGGAAAGGTTGTTCCGGCTACGGCCTATCAACAAACCAATATTGTCAACGGGATGAGTTATTACCATCGCAATGGAGAGTTTGCTAATGCAGCCTGCGTGGCGGGACTTCATCCTGACCAGCTTGCCGGGCGGATTGTTTCACCCTCTGAAGCCCTGGATGAACTCGAAAAACTGGAATCTTCTTTCTATGAATTCTCAAATAGTTATGCAGCTCCTTTCTGTACCATTAAGGATTTTATTTCACAAAAACTGACTGAAGAATCTGTAAAATCAAGCTATCCACTTGGCCTTTTACCTGCCCCACTTTGGAAAATGCTGCCACCGATGGTTACCCGCTCCATACAAAAAGGACTGCAAGATTTTAGTAAGAAACTTAAAGGATACGAACGAGGCATCTTGCTGGGACTGGAAAGTAAAACCTCATCGCCCATCCAGGTAATCAGAAATGAAAACGGGCTAACAGATGGGTTCTCCAATTTATTCATTATAGGCGAAGGCAGCGGCTATGCCGGAGGGATCATGTCAAGCGCTGCCGATGGCATCAGGGCAGCGATGAAGATTGTGGAGAAAGAGTAGTTAGTTAGGTTTCCATCAAGTGCCTATAGTGTCTAAAGTATCAGCCTCCATATAGTTTAAACTATGGCAGGTTGTCATTATAAGTCTCTTGTAAATTGTGTAAAAATTGCAAGAATTTCACTCCCTACTTAAAACCGGATGTACGACAAATTTCCGTAACCATTAGGCTGGCTTTTGTTTTTTGCTTGTTCCCTTGATGTTTGGGTGATCTGGCATCGTTGTTCATTGCTTACTTTCCTTCCATGATTTGGCAAAAGTAATCAATAGCAACAAACCGTCTATTGACAGGAATAGAATTAAGGAAATTCAGGATACATTCGTCAGACCACTGCGCAAATTGTAAGCAGTGGTCAGACGAATATGCTTAATAAGGATATTGGAAGGGTAAATTATTTTCAATTTGTTTGATTTTCCAATTTTGTAAACAGCGTATTCAAATCTTTCCAACTGTAAATATTTGTTCCCTGAAAACTAAATGATTCATCTCCTCCATAAATCAATGAGAAATCATTGTTTTCAATAGCTGATATGTTTTGCCAATATTTACGCATTTTTAAGAAATCCTTTGTAAAAGTTTTACCGGATTTAATTTCAATTGCAATTGGTTCAATTTTATCAAGAATGCAATCAATTTCATTTTTTTTATTATCGCGCCAAAAAAAGATATCCGATTGCAAACCCTGGTTAAAACGGTATTTTAAAAATTCAAGAATGACAATATTTTCAAAAAGACTTCCCTTAAGATAATGCGTACTTAATTGTGTTTTATCTCTGATGTTAAGTAAATATGAGGCTAATCCGGTGTCGTAGAAATATAATTTTGGTGATTTTATTAGTCGCTTGCTAAAATTTTTATAGTACGGTTGTAACAGAAAAATAATGTAGCTTGTTTCAAGTACTGATATCCAATCTTTGGCTGTATTTACACTGATACCTGCATCGGATGCCAAAGAAGAATAATCAAGGATCTGCCCTGTACGCCCAGCACACAGCTTTATAAAAGATGTAAATGTGGTAAGGTTTCTTATGTTTTGAATTTGTCTGACATCTCTTTGAACATACGTTTCAACATAAGCAGGATAAAAATCTTCCGGGGGAATTTCATCAGCATATATTGCAGGATAAAAACCTTGATAAATAATTTCTTCGTAGTCGGGAAAATTAATGTCATGCAATTTACTTAATTCTAATTGGCTCAACGGTAATAATTTGATCAAAGCGGTTCTGCCTGCAAGTGATTGAGTGATTTTTTCCAACAATAAAAGGTTTTGTGAACCTGTAAGGATAAATCTGCCTTTGACATTTTCTTTATCAACAATAGTCTGAATGTAGGAAAGCAATTCAGGAACAAGTTGAATTTCGTCAATTATGCATAACCCGGGGTGACTTTGGAGAAATCCCCTTGGATCTTCTTGCGCTAATAATCTTGTGTCTAAATTTTCAAGTGAAACGTAATCGTATTCGCTGAATACTGCTTTTGCAAGGGTAGTTTTTCCCGATTGTCTTGGGCCTGTAATGGTTACTACCCTGAACTTCTTTGAAAGTTGAAGCAGCTTATTTGATATTTGTCTTTTAATCATAAGGCAAAAATAGTACATTTTTGCATTTGAAATTCAAAATTGTACTATTTTGTTTAAAAGATGAATTAATAAAGAAAATAAAAAAATTCCTGCATTAGTAAACCATTAGCTTCTTAATTGCTATGATCTTGTCATTATAAACAATCCTGATAAAGTACAACCCCGGTTCAATTGATCTCAGTGAAATTTTCTTTCTAAAAACACCCGTCTGAGAAAACGCAGGAGATAAAATAGTTAGACTGTTCCCAACAAAATCCAGTAATTCCATTCCAATAATTCCCGGTTCAGGTAAATGAAGTTCAATCCAAAAATCATGTTTTACAGGATTGGGATTAATGCTGACTTGATAATCACTAAGAAACTTATCAGTGCCAGTGCAAGCCGTTACAATGGCAACTTGAGAGGCTGTATCCCCGCATCCGTTTTCATCAATATAAATATAAGATATAGAGTGTGTTCCAATACCGGCAATCGCTGGAACAAAGTGTCCATAAAGAACTCCGGTTCCAGAATATTCTCCTCCATCAGGCTGGCCTTCTGTAAGTTCATATGCAGGATCGGTAACGCAAAATTCAGGGAGTTCATCAAATGTGACCTCCGGCATTTCGATAACAAATATAAAATCTTCGACATACAATGTGTCTGAAATAATTCCATCAGTTACCGTTAGTGATACATCAAAACTACCATGATCAGGATAATAAACTATTGGATTTTGCTCTGTAGAAGTTGAAGGAATGCCACTTTCAAAATACCATTCCCAGCCAACAACATTACCATTTGAATTATCAAAAAATTGAATAAATTCCTCTGGACAAATCTCAACAGCACTTGAGGAAAAATCTGCAATTAGGGAATAAGAGCCCTGGTATGCCCGCACATTTGTGGTTACTCCACAAACGACCAAAATCCCATTCTCTCCAATCGCAGGACCACCAATATTCACATTCGTAATGCTTTCCGACCATCGAAGAGTTAGGTCAGAATTAAAAGAATACAAAGCGCCTGTGGCAAATTCACCATTGGTTACAAAAACATATCCATTGGCATCAACAGCCATTCGGGGAGAAGAGGATGCTCCCGTCAGGATTATATCAGATGTATTTAAAACCGTACCTGTTTCGGGATCAATACGGATCACTTCTCCTGCTGATGAGTAGCTGTAAACTGAACCACATGGCCCAATTCCAAATGTGGCAAAAGGAACATATCCCAGTGGGACACTCCATAATTCTTCAAAGGAGATTCCTGTGTCTTTCAAAGCAAATAAAAAGTCAGTTGTAGGATTATTCATTGTGCGCGGTGCATAAATGGTACCATCAGGTCCGATAAATAAACCAAGTTGTTGAATTAAACCTGCGCTTAAGGCATCGCTTGAATAGAGATAATTCCCCGACTCAAGATCAATAACACTCACTTTAGGGCCATTCGGACTTGCTTCCCAATAATAACCGCTGTTTTCAAATACAGCTACTTCCTGACCATTGCTGGTTGGACAACTCCGATTCATTTCCCAAACAGTACTTCCGTTAGTAACATCAATACGGATGATACTACTAAAATTCCCAACTATCAAATCACCGTTTCCTGCAAAAGATGTGCTTTCGGTGCTGCTTTCATTTATTAAACCTTCCGATTGCCAGATGATCGAGCCATCAATTGCATCCAAAGCAAACATATATGAATAATTGGTATTACCAGAACGGGTTGCATAGATCATCCCATCTTTAAATGCAGAAACTCTGTTTCGCCAATCGGTATCTGAAAAATCAACGGGCAATCCGGTTGTCCAGAGCGTATCGCCTGTATACAGATCCTGGGCTACAATTTTGGTCCCGTGAAGTACATCGTTCAGATTAAAGATTCTGCTGGTAGCAACAACATTTCCATCGATTACTGCTTGTTGGGCAATAATGGCATTGTATCCATTTTGCCAAAGCAATATTGCTTCTTCAGGACCGCTTTCATTAGAGAGGCTGTTTCTTGAAGGTTTCCCCCCTGAACCCACCTGCCAGTTATCTGCATGACTATCTATGAAAAGTAATATAAGACATATTATAAGGGTAGTTTTCATCTTAAATGACATTTAATATTTTTTTATGGGATATAAATTTACAATTTTTTCTTGATGAAGAAATTCTAAAGTCGTTATCATTTTGTAAATTTACGGTTTGACTTTACAAAACGACAAGTATGAACAACCTGACAAATTTTAAAGCAGTATTATTTGGATCTTCCATTGGCCTTGGAATATTGATCGCTGGAATTTTTGTGGCCAATGCACTTTACAAATCGCGGATAGCTGACCGTTACGTAACAGTTAAAGGATTAGCGGAAAGAGAAATGGATGCAGATCTGGCCATCTGGCCAATAACTTATAAAGATGCGGGGAATGATCTTCTGGCCCTGCAAAAATCCATTGATGAGAAACGTGGCATAATTGCAAAATTCCTTATTGAAAAAGGATTTAATGA
>JAIOTR010000258.1 GCA_021106665.1 Bacteroidales bacterium | reverse complement strand
TAAATTTTTGGCTGCAATTTTTCTGAATTCGGATCCTGAACGAGCATCTGAAATAGGTTTAAATTCCTCTTTAAGAATTTTTGCAGCCTTCTTGATATTTTCAAAAGACCATTCCTTGTTCAATAAAAATTTTTCAGTTGATGTAGCTCTTTTTGCAATTTCAGCCATTCCACCAAAAGCCAGACAAACATCTGTTACTTTGTTGTCTGATAATTCTAACCTAAACCCTGCACTCAGAGTTGAAATATCCAGGTCTTTTCTTTTTGATACTTTGTAAAACCGAATTATTTGATTGGTTGGCTTAGGAATAATAACTGAGTGGATTATTTCACCTTTTTGAAGATCAGTTTTTCGATATCCTTTAATAAATTCTTCTATGGAGATTTGACGCTCACCAGACCTATTGATCAGTTTTAATTTAGCATTGTAAGCTACCAGTAATGGAATAGAATCACCTATCGGAGAAGCCGTTCCAATATTTCCACCCAGTGTGGCAACATTTCGAATTTGTTTTGAGGCAAAATCATTCAACATATTAGTAAATGCCGGAAGCTGATCTGAAACATTATCTCTGATAGATTCTAAAGGTAAACCTGATCCAATGATAAATTCACTTCCTGTCTCTTTAAAAATTTTCAGTTCTTCAATTTTAGAAAGATCAATTATTTCTTCGAGGACTTCGAATTTTTTAGTTTGTTTTAAAGCAATGTCCGTTGATCCATTAATTATTGCAGTATTTGGATGCTCCTCTAAAAGTTTAAAAATTGCTTGCAATTCTATTGGTTGGAAATACTTTTGATTCGACGTTATTATTGAAACAGGTTTTTTGTCAATCATATTCAATAATGAAATAGTTTTCTTTTCTCTTTTTGAGAACTGATCAGTATTTCCATTCTGACAGGCTTTTTGTGCTGCCTTTATAATAGGTTGATAACCAGTACATCTGCATAAGTTACCAGTTAATGCATCTTCAATAATTTCCCTTTCTGGATTTTGATAATTTTTATACAAAGCAAACATTGTCATAACAATCCCCGGTGTGCAATACCCGCACTGACTGCCATTTAAATCCACAATAGCTTTTTGAACAGGGTGAAGTTTGATTCCTTGTCTTTCTTTTTCTGCAAGGTTCTCAACTGTGATGAGTTGTTTTCCATGTAGCATTGGTAGAAAAACCAAACATGAATTAATTGCCTTGTAGGTTAAGGATTTATCTTTTTTAAGTTCAGCTATTATAACAGTGCAGGCTCCACAATCACCTTCAGCACAGCCTTCTTTTACTCCTTTGTGTGTTGGTAAAGACCGGAGGTAATTTAGTACAGTTAAAGTTGGTGATAATCCTTGTTTGTTAAAATCAATAGATATAATTTTCTCATCAAGAATGAATTGAATGTTATTTTGTGATTCACTCATAGCTAATTACTGGAATTTTTTACATCAATCATTTTAGCCAGGATGCTAATGGCAATCTCTTCCGGGGTTTGTGCATTAAACTTAATCCCAATAGGCATATCAACTTTTTCCAGTTCTTTTTCTGTAAGGATTTTTTCTTCAATTATCCTTTTATGTGCCTTGGCCACTTTTATTTTACTGCCTATCATACCAATATATGCACTTTGTTTTTTCGCACATATTTCGAGTATTTCTTCGTCGTATTTATGTTTTGGGGTAACAATTACAATAAATGATTGATCATTAAATTTGATTTTGTTGGCAGCTTCAGAGTATGTTCTGGAATCTAAATTCATTGAATTCAGATCAATATCATTTTCAATTCCTTCCCGATTATCAATCAAAGTAACTGCAAACCCAAAATCAGAAGCATATTTTACGAGAGCTTTTCCAATATGTCCTGCGCCAAAAATATATAGTTGCTTTTGTGGTAATATTGGTTCGATATACACTTCAGCTGATCCCCCGCAGTTCATAGATAGGTCATCACCAAGATCATAAGAGAATTTCTGTGGTGTTGAATTTTTAACAGTTTTAATCGCATTTTCAATTACTCTTAGCTCAAGGCTTCCCCCTCCAATGGTTCCTTCTTGTGTACCGTCTTCAAATACGATCATTTTAGAGCCGGTTTTTCTCGGGCTGGAGCCTTTAGTATCTATAATGATACAAAGGGCAGCTTTTTTACCGGATTTAATTACTTCGTTTATTTTTAGCAAAATATCTTTCACGTCTTTCTTTTATTCTGAAACCAATTGGTTTTCTATTTTTATAGGCCGGTTCTATTAATTCTTTGATAACCTCGTAGATTTTAATAATGTGTTCATTTTGATCAAGGGCATTGGTTTCCAATGCTTCAACCTTTTCTAAAAGTTCTTCGTACCGGGTTATAAGATTCCTCATCTTAACAAACACCCGCATGATCTGAATATTTACCTGCACTGCAGTTTGATTTCTGAGAATACCAGATAACATGGCTACACCTTGCTCGGTGAAAGCCATTGGTAAATATCGCTGGCCTCCCCAACTTGAGGTCACAATTTGTGACCTCAAGTTAAGGTATTCTTCTTTCGTAAGTTC
>JAIOTR010000491.1 GCA_021106665.1 Bacteroidales bacterium | reverse complement strand
TATATAGTTATTCAAAAATAAAACCAGAAAAGGAATCAGTTTAATAGTCTAACTATAGAATACAATATCTTGATAATTAATCAATTTTTAGAAAGTATTAATTCTCCCTCAATACATACTCATCATACTCAATCTCAAAGCGGAGTTTGTGTTTGCTTTCTTCCTGGGCAAGACCAAGGAATATATCTTTGAGTTGGGCATTGGGAGCGCGGTCTGATAATGCTAAGTATAGTTTAAATGCAGCCTTTTCTTTTTTCATTGCCAGGATGAGGGCATCTTCATAGGTCATGCCGGGAGTGGGTTTTACGTTTACTATGTAATCGCTGATCTTCAGGTCGGTAATTTGTTCTTTTTCGAGGGTGTAAAATCCTTCTTCTTTGATCTTGAGAAGCCGTTGTTTGTGCTTGATCTCTTCTTCAGCGAACTTTATAAATACCTGGCGCATGTCATCTGTTTTGGCGACGTCGGCTAATTCACTGTAAAAATCAACAGCCATTTGTTCTTCAATAATGGCAAAATCCAGTATTTCGTTTACTGTTTCAATTTTATTCATAGTAATAAATTATTGAACCGCAGTGTAACGCAATGTTTAGCGCAGTGTAACGCAGAGTATACTAACTTTGCGAGACTTTGCGCATGACTCAGCGCCCTTTGCGGTTATATTTTTATTTTTTCAATGATTTCTCAAAATGTTCTTCAAATCGTTTTATGATCACATCACAACCATAATCAAATAACCGGTGACAGCTTTTGTAATCGGTATAATTGAATTGAAGCTTTTCTTTCTGTTCCTTAGCAGTTAGTAATGCGAATGCTTCCATCATTACATCCTGCACAGACTCCGGTCCATTTAATTTAAATTTGCTCAACAACCCAATTATTTGCTCAATAGAATTTTTTTCTATTTTAGAATCCAATACTTCACCAAATTCCTGGATGACCTTTTGCGTATTTGTAAAACTACCTCCCATTTCAGTTGGGAATGATGCCGGTAAAATCAAATCAGCCTGTTTAGCCGTATCGGTCATAAAATAATCCTGAACAACTACAAATTCGGCTATGGATAACCATCCTGCAACTTTTACTTTATTTTGGGCACATCCCAATGGATCTTCACCAAAGATGAATATATTTTTAAGGATACCTTTTTCAAGTGAATCAAACTGACTTTCATTAACCGTTTTAGGCAGGCTTTTTACACCCCACTTTTCTTTCATTTTCTGCTGGAGTTCTTTTGATTGAATGGCTTGTGATCCTACACCAACTTTAGGGCAAATACCCATATCAAATAAACCCTGGGAATTGTTTTTCTCTTTGAGGGAGATAAGGCCGTTGGCTGTTTTACCCAATTTACCGGTAACCATCGCCAGGTTTTTCATTTCAAAGGAAGCCTGTGCACAAATCTCTTTTTCTGAGTAAATGATAACAGCATTCATTTCATTATTGAATTCTTTAGCGAATTCAATCACCTGATCCATAAACTGAACACCTGATTTTTCAACCAGGTCAACGAAGTTTTCCTTTAGCAATTTCTTTTTATATTTTTCGTAGCCTTCACAATTATCCTTAATGAACAGGCCATTTTCAAATTCGTTGGCCACCAGGTAATAATTAACAGCCTTGATAAAATGATAGTAAGATTTTACCTTCATCACTTTATTAGCCTTGTGTTTCATCGGGCTGTTTTTATGAATGGTGATCAAATCAACAGGGACTTTGAACTTTTTCTGTGCATTGTTTACCATAAATCCGGCAACTGCATTATCCATGTTGATCTCTGAACCGATCAGGTAAATCTTACTTGCTTCTTTCAACTGATCAAATGGAACATTAGCCGATGAGTTTGAAATATACCCATCACCCCGGTTTAAATAATGAAAGCTGGTTACATTATTTGTTTTGGCTCCACCACGTGCCAGTTTCTGGATGAGGTACATTTCTTCGTTAGTCAGGCGAGCGCCTGCAAAAAATACATTGTCATCCGGTTTTACCTCTTTAATCTGGTCAGTAATTAACTTGAATGCTTTTTCAAAAGTGATCTCTTCAAAACGACCATTAATTTTGAGCAAAGGTTTGGTAATCCGTGTGGTATCATTCAGGTAATTGTATCCAAATTTCGGGAAGCGGCATAAATTGCCATCTTTGTTGATCATTCCGTCTTTACCGGTTGTACTCATCACAAATCCGTTTTTATGATTTAAGTTGATAGTACAGCCAATGGAACAATAATTACAAATGGTTTCCGCCGGTTCCAATTTTACCGGCCCCGGTTTAAATGGAAAGTTTTCTGTTATGGCGCCGGTAGGACAGGTGGATATACATAATCCACAGGATTCACAATTGGTATCCTGAAGTTTATCACCCATACTTGGAGCAACATAAGTTTCAAATCCCCTGTTCACCAATCCCAGGGCATTAGCCCCCACAACATCACGGCAAATCCTTACACATCGCGAGCAAAGGATACATTTGTTATTATCAATCTCAATGAACGGATGTCTGAAATCAACCTCATACTCCTTGAACTCTCCTGTGTATTTGCCCTGTTCAGCATTATATTCGGTACTGTGTTTTTTCAGGTCACAGGTAAAATATTCTGTACAACCACATTCAAGGCAACGTTGTGTTTCGTGTTTGGCAACTTCTTCACTATCATAGCCCAGTTCAACTTCCTTAAAGTTCGACCTTTTTTTCGGATCGAGGGTTGGCATTTCCTCGCGTAATTGTTTTTCGAAAAATCCTTCGTAATCTTCCGGTACTTGTTTTTTGAAATTATCCCGTTTACTAAGAAATTCTTCTTTGGCAGGAGCTACAGTATCACCCATCAAAAACTGATGACAACTATAGGATGCAATTTTGGCCTGGCCAATAGCTTGAATTAATGTAGCAGGACCTGTAACACCATCACCGGCAGCAAATACACTTGGAATTCCGGTTTGTAATGTTTTAGGATTGGCATCAATATCTCCCC
>JAIOTR010000406.1 GCA_021106665.1 Bacteroidales bacterium | reverse complement strand
GAATTTCAATTAGTCGGACATGATTTCATTTATAAAAAAGGAGATTTCATTTTGGCAATGGCTGCGTTTGCTATTATTTTTGTATTGGAAATTTTTCAGGAAAAGGGCATTGATACAACAAAGATTTTCCTTGATAAACCAAAATGGGTTAGATGGGTAGGATACTATTTCATGATCATTTTGATTTATTATTATAGCGGAGGGCAGGAAGCATTTGTTTATTTGCAATTTTAACTTGAAGTAGAATAAGAACTCATTATATGATTAAATACCTGATAAGAGGATTTTATTTTTGCATACCGATATTGCTATGCTTCATTTTCATTTTTATTATTGACCCTCATGAGTATATTAATGTTTCAAAAGTTATAGATGCTGATACCAAGATTGCAATTATACATCGTTGTGATGAGTCTTCTCCTCGTGGCGATATGTTATGGAAGTATTTACACTTTAAAAGGGAGCCGGTTAAAAAAGTTATTATCGGTGATTCACAGGGAAGAAAAATAAAACCGGAATTGATTGAAGAAATATCCGGTGAGAAAATATTTAACTTTTGCGTTCCGGGAGCTAGTTATGAAACCTATTTCAATATTTTTTGGTTTGTAGCGGATCAAACAAAACTGAAAGAGGTTTATTTTCAAATTTCTTTTATGAACTATAATGAAAACCGATCTTATAACTTGTTTCATTTTGCAGATGATTATGAGAAAAAGCCATACCTGTATTTTGTAACTAAAGAGATATTGTTTGATTCTTTTTATAACCTGTTATATGTTGTAACAAAAGATGAAAAAATAGTCCAAAATTCTTATGAATTTGCACCTGTTGAAGAAATGGATAAACTGGCGAAAAAGAATTTGGAGATGTTTTTTGGAGATTATAAATATCCAGCATCTTATTATAGTGAATTAAACAAGATCAAACAATATTGTGATGAAAATAATATTGAACTCAGTTTTATTCTTATGCCCACCTATAAAGGGGTTGCAGAGTATCTTGAGGAACATGGATTAACAGAAATGAGACAAAGATTTGAAGAAGAAATTGGTTTTCTGGGTGATACTTACAATTTTGATGTACCGGGCGAAGTAAGTAATACCCGGGAAAATTTTATAGATTATTTCCATCCGAGGCAGCCAATTTTAGATGATGTTACCAGAAAGGTTTGGGGTAAAGAATAAATATGGACCAAATAGTTATCTGAATTCCTAAAACTTTGATTTTTTTCCAGCAGCATTAAAAGTAAGTTTTGTTTCAAAAACAACTTGCTGCGGAACTTTATGAGAAGCTAATTTTTCGGCGCAATGCTGCTTGATAACTTCTTCCGAAAATTTATCCTTTTCAGAATCATTGATAAAAACTACTGCCTTCAATGATTCACCTGTAATGTCATCTGATTCAGCAATGATGCTACAATCAATAACACCGGGATAGGTTACAATTACTTCTTCTATTTCTTTGGGGCTGATCCGTATGCCCCTTACTTTTATAATTTCCTTTTTCCGGCTTTGGATGTAAATATAACCATCTTTATCAACTGTTGCAATATCTCCTGTATGCAACCAGCCATCCCGAATAGTCTTTTTAGTGGTTTCTTCATCTTTATAATAGCCAGGCATGATATTACCACCTTTGGCAATGATCTCACCATCTTCTCCTGGTTTTACGGAATTACCTTTTTCATCTACTACCCTTAGCTCAACATCTGGAATTCCTTTACCAATGGAACCCAATTTCTTTTTAAGTTCATTTGGAGGAAGGAAAGAAAGTCGTGCAGTAGCTTCTGTTTGTCCATACATGACATAAAAGTCAATCTTTGGAAAAGCAGTAATAAATTCCTCAATAAAAGCATTATGTAATTTACCTCCTGCCTGGGTTACATACTTTAGTGAAGGGAATTCAGTAGTCTTAAAATCTTTAGTTTTTCGAAGTAATATTTGAAAGTGACTGGGAACGCCTGCAAAACCGGTGCATTTATATTTATTCAGGTCATTTAAAACACTTCCAATAAAAATGAACGAATTATTTAAAACAACTGAACCACCGGCCCGTAGATGTGTGTGTAATAATGAAAGTCCATAACAGTAGTAAAATGGCATCACGACTTCAATGGTGTCATCCTGTGTTAGTTTCAAATATTCAATGATCGAATCTGTATTTGCAACAATGTTTCTATGAGAAAGCATAACACCCTTCTGTTCGCCCATTGAACCGGAAGTAAATATGATTTCTGCCATGCGATTATCATTAAATGATTCATCATCCCATTTTACATTACCCGAGTTAAATTTTTCAATGATGGAATTTGTTTCTTCATTATCAATTTTCTGAAATGAAAAGTTTTCAAATTTATTTAAATAACGTTTCGAAACAAAAGCCAGTGTTGATTCAGTTTTTGATAATACAGTCGATAAATTTTCCGGCTCTATAACAGGATTAAGTGGTACACATACATTTCCTGATTTGAATATCGCCAGATAAACAGTGATGAAAAACACTGAATTTTCACTTAAAACCAGGATGTTATTATTTTCCCCAAAAGCATTTTTTATATATTCAGCCAGTTTCACTGAATTTATATATAGGTCATGATAAGAAATGGCTTCCCTTGATCCAAGCACCATTTCTTTCTTCAGGGCTGAAGAATTCTGAAAAAAATAATCAAAAACATTCATTATCTGTGAATATTAAACCCCGGGATACATTATTGGATGTGCCCTTAAATAATCGGTAGTTTTCTTTTTCCGGGCAAAGTTGTTAAAAATTATTTCAACTTCTTTTGCTGATTTTCCCATTACTTCACCAACTTCTTTTAAGTCATATCCATTCTCAAATCCATACCACATTATATCCATAACGTCAAATGGTAATTGATAGAAAAACTCTTCCTGTGTTTGTTCAGCACTGTAAGTATCTGTTGTTGGGGTACGCTCAATAATTTCACGTGTAACTCCCAAATATTCTGCAAGCTGATAAACCTGGGTTTTATATAATCCAGCTAAAGGATACATATCAGATCCACCGTCACCAAATTTCACAAAGAATCCCTGGTCAATTTCATGCTTGTTAGCAGTTCCTAAAACCACATAATGTAAGCGTTCTGCATGGTAATATAACATCGACATTCTGCAGCGTTGCTTCAAATTTGATGCAGCAACTATCTGTAAATATTCATTGATCGGTATGACCTTACTTCGCTCATTGCCATCTTTATCATATACTGTTAAATGAAATACTGGGGGAAG
>JAIOTR010000037.1 GCA_021106665.1 Bacteroidales bacterium | reverse complement strand
TAATTGTGGATTACAAATCCAATAATCTTTCTTTTCGGATTAGCCGACACTTTAGCTCTCACCTAAATCCGAAAAAGCACGAGATTTTTATTCAAAATCACTTTCACTAAAAACGATTGCTTCATAAATATAAATATCGGCATCTTTCCAGCCGTCCCAGCCAATACCGGCTTTATCGCGTGCACAGTGGCCAAGGAATTCGTCTAAGTTCCAACCTGTCTCGGTAGCAACCTGCGGGAGAAAGGTTCCGGTTCGATATCCTTTCTTTATATAAATTCCGTGTTTACCAAGTTCAATTTCTTCTATTGAATTGATCTTTTTCATGGGAGTAAGTACAGATATTTCAACTTCCAGATCCTGTAGTTCATATTTCATCACAGGGGTAAACCTTGTATCCTGTGTTGAGGAAGCAATTGCCATCTGCTGAACGACTTCGTACAAAGGCTGTTCTGCATCAAACCTTCCGATGCATCCTCTTAGCCGGTGAAACTTATTCAAAGTAACAAAAGCACCGCAATGGGTTTTAAGTGTTTCGGAATAAATATCGGTATTTAGTTCAGGAATTTTATTATTGGTAATATGTTCGGTTACAGTTGTCCGGGCTATATCCAGGAGGTCTTTTTTATCTTTCTCGGTTAATTGAAAGTCTCCGACATTATTATTGCTTTCCTTTCTGCTTAAAACAATTGAATTATAGCCAACCACCCTGTTTTTATCTCCAAAATCCGTATCACCGGAGTTTTTATATAAAATGTGTTCATATTCTACATCCGAAAGATTCTCGGTCATATAAAGCAATGTAAGTACCGATGTCCATCCACAGGCACGTGTAGAGAGATTTGGAACATGATCATCTTTATTCGTATGAACGCAGGTATAAAATTTATCCGGGTCGTTTAACAATATTGTTTCTGCTGTTTTTATATCCCATTTATTTGCTTCAATATAATCAGGAAAATGTGAGAAGTCAGAACTAATTACAAACAGATTTTCTTCATTGAAATATGGCAATAAAACATCAGCCATCTTTTTGCACATATCCTTTGATTGAGTACCGATTACAATGGGTACGATCTGAAAATCCTTTTGCAATCTGTATTGTAAAAATGGTAACTGAACTTCAAGGCTGTGCTCCGAAATGTGGGCTTTTGGCACATAATTAAAAAATTCATATTCTTCAATAAGTTTGTTTGCAAGCTCAATATTAACTTTCACTTCCCCGAGCGGTGTAATATAATTTCCAATAGAATACAAAGATGCCCCCTCATAATAAGCCCTATGACTTGAAGCAATAACAAATACATTTTCATAAGTTTTTGATGGATTAACCTGGTTAAAGCTTGATGCTGCGACAACTCCAGAGTAAACATAACCTGCATGAGGTGAAATAATAGCTAATACTTCTTTTTCTTTTCCTGGTTCGGCTTTTAAAAAAAGATCACCAAGCATGTTTTGTAATTCTTCCTTTGTGCCTGGATAAAATTGTCCGGCAAAAGCAGGCTGGCGGTTGTAAAGTTGATCATTCTCTACACTTTGGTTTTTGCTTTCCTGGGCCGTACAGCCAAAAAAGATGAAGAGGAATATTATCAGGAAATAGAAGTTAAATTTTTTATTGTTCATTTTTAATTTATTTTTGAATTCCAATAACAAATATACAAAATGTTCATCAAAGCTGAAAACAACCTTCGAATTTCAATTATTGTTCTTGGCTTTACTTCCTTGATAACTCAAATTATCTTATTGAGGGAGTTTTTATCAGTTTTCTACGGAAATGAACTTGTTGTTGGGATTATCCTGGCTAACTGGATGTTATTGACCGGACTGGGAGCATATGTTGGAAAATTTTCAGATCGTATTAAAAGCAAAACCACACTTACTGTAATTTCACATATTTTTCTCGGAATCTTTCCTTTTATAACTGTATTTCTTATTTACTATTTGAAAAATGTTGTTTTTCCGGTTGGCAGAATTGTTAATCCGGCAGAAGTATTTATAGGTTCATTGATATTACTTTTTCCTTTTTGTTTCTTATCAGGTTTATTATTTACTGTATTCAGTTCTTATCTATCTGAAATATTAAAATCAAATCAGATCAATAAAGTTTACGCTTATGAGGCATTGGGTAGCATTATTGGCGGATTGTTATTTAATTTCCTCTTTGTTATAGTATTAAAGACTTTCTTTAGCTTATCCATACTGATAATAATAAATTTTATTGTTGCAGGTATTCATTTGTATAGTAGCGATAGGAAAATAATTTCTTTTATGATTTCAGCCTTTGCCTTACTGATAACTTTAGTAATCATTAATATTGATCATGATCGGTATACTATTAAATACCTTTATCCCAACCAGGAAATAGTTCATCATGATGAAACTCCGTATGGAAACATTGTAGTTACTAAAACAGCCGAGCAATTTAATTTTTATGAAAATGGTGTATCGCTGTTCTCAACTGACAATGTTATCGCAAATGAAGAAAATGTGCATTATGCAATGGTTCAACATCCTAATCCTGAAAATGTATTACTAATATCCGGAGGTGTTTCAGGAACTATCAATGAAATATTAAAATACCGGATTAATTCTTTGGATTACCTGGAATTGAACCCAGCCATGATAGAAATTGGTGAAATGTATACCAGCAATATTATCAAAGATAGTGTTGTAAACATTATTAACAAGGATGCAAGGTTATTTCTAAAAAAGCATAATGAGAAAAAATATGATGTAGTCCTGATAAACCTCCCCGACCCAACAAGTGCTCAGATAAACCGGTACTATACCCTAGAGTTTTTTGACGAACTGAAAAGCAGCCTGAATGAATCTGCTGTAGTATCAATAAGTCTTTCTTCAACCTCCAACTATATCGGTGAAGAATCGAGGCAAATACACTCATACTTATTTTCAACACTTAGATACATTTTTAAGAATGTCATCATTATTCCGGGCGGGAGAAACTATTTTTTAGCCTCTGATGGCCGGCTGTTATATGGAGTTGTAATGGCCATTAAATTAAGAAATATAAATACAACATATGTAAACAGGTATTACCTTGATGATTCAAAAATTGAGAAGGAAGGTAAACTAATCGAAAATGTAATATCATCTGATATTGAGCTGAACTATGACTTTAAGCCAATTATTTACTTTTTGCAATTGAAACATTGGTTAAGTCTTTTTAAACAAAACTTTTACCTTATTTGGCTTGTTTTACTAATTCCTGTTTTAGTTGCAGTTTTTCGTATGAATTTCATCAATACCGGTTTATTTGTAACGGGATTTTCAGCATCTTCCATTGAGATAATTTTAATCATTTCATTCCAGGTAATTTATGGATATGTATATCAAATGATTGGAATCATTATTACTTTTTTCATGATTGGATTGGCGACCGGGACATTTTATATGATAAAGAAAATAAATATTAGTACAAGAAATTATAGTATTATTCAATATTTAATTGGTATTTTTTCTGTATTGATCACCGTTATTTTGCTGGCCCTAAAATCGAATATTATTGGTAACATTATGATTCATGCAGTTTTTCTCATCTTAATATTTACAACGGGTTTATTAACCGGCATCCAGTTTTCACTGGCATCAAAACTCAGAAAAAACACGATATCAACAATTGCTGCAACAGCATATGGATCAGATTTATTGGGTTCAGCCTTAGGCGCCCTTCTTGTTGCTTCTTTATTAATTCCCTGGTTGGGTATTATCAAAGTAGCCTTGATTCTAGGAATATTGAATATTATTACCGGTCTGTTTATATTATTGAAAGCTAAAAAACGTTTATAAATTTGTATTCAATACTTGTTTAAAGAAAAGCATGTCAGGTAAAAAAATATCGAAACGTGAATTTATTAAGTACAGCGCTTTAAGTATCGGAGCAATCGGTTGCGGATTAAACAATTTGGATTTGGTTGCAAAAGGTTCTGATTTTCTGCTGAGGACTCCTACAAACCCCCAATCATCAAGTAAATGGACAATTGAAGCCAAATATTATATAAACACTCCAAAAGGATTAAAATGCCAGATTTGCCCCAATGAATGTAAATTAAAGGTTGGCGAGGAAAGTGATTGCAGAACCAGGATCAATATTGAAGATAAACTCTATTGCTTTGCATACGGAAATCCCTGTGCAGTCCATGTTGACCCAATTGAGAAGAAACCTCTCTACCATTTCTACCCAGCCTCAAAAGCATATTCCATTGCAACTGCAGGATGTAATCTGGCATGTTTAAACTGCCAGAACTGGGAGATATCCCAAACCAGTCCGAAGAAGACAAGAAATTATGACCTGCTTCCGGAAAAAGTAGTTGAAGAGGCCATTCAAAATAAATGCAAATCAATAGCTTATACATATTCTGACCCGGTAGCCTATTACGAATATACTTATGATACTGCAAAATTAGCGAGGGAAGAAGGAATTAAAAATGTCTTGGTTTCAGCAGGATATATACATGAAAAACCATTGCGGGAATGGTGTAAATACATTGATGCTGCCAATATAGATTTAAAATCATTCAGCAATGAAATATATGAAATGCTGAATGCCGGAACCCTGGAGCCAGTTTTAAATACCCTCAAAATATTAAAGGAAGAAAATGTATGGTTAGAGATTACCAACCTGATCGTACCTGATTGGACTGATGATATGGAATTGATTAAAAAAATGTGTGATTGGCTGGCTGATAACGGCTTTGAAAATACACCACTACATTTCAGTAGGTTTCATCCTCAATATAAGCTTACAAATCTTCCAGCAACACCTTCTTCAGTATTAAATAAAGCCAGGGATATTGCCCATAATGCCGGGTTAAATTATGTTTATATAGGTAATGTTCC
>JAIOTR010000291.1 GCA_021106665.1 Bacteroidales bacterium | reverse complement strand
GAATTCTGATCAAAAATCACTGTATCAAATGGAGTAGGAATACATTGCCCACCAATACCACCACTTATCAAAGACCAATGTTCCATATCACTCCAATCACCTGTACCAGCAACCCAAAACAGTTTTCCGGGTGCAGAAACAAGAATAGTATCCCAGCCGCTATTGTTACCGAGGTCAACAGAATTTTCAGCTATAAATACTGCATCACCTGTTGTACTAATATCTCTTAATGAAGTATTATTTACTAAAAGTGTATCACTTTCTTTTTCAAACCTTGCTTGTGTTCCGTTGGTCGCTGATTGGATCAATATTGGTCCATCACAAAAGCCGGTAGGAAAAACTTCATAATTAATAGTTTGCGTGTTTCCTGCTGCTAAATTATAATAATTCCCAGGTGAAAAGGACAGGGTATCAAACATATTGTTTCCTAAAATTGAACCATTACTATTAAATGATACTCTATGAAAAACCGAATATATATTAGAATAAGTATACAATCTTGGCGTACCAACATCAAAACTAAATTTCACATTAAAATATTTTGCTGTATCCTCTCCTCCATAATTATATAAAGTTGCACCATTCGCTGTAAAGTCAATGATAGTATTATCACCATCAAATTCAAGGTTTTCATGATTTATACTCCAGGCAGGATAAGGAGATGACCTTGTAATATCGATTTCTGCTGTTCCAAGATTAAGTGTTCTGAATGAATTTGTATCTGCATGAAAAGTGTAGCAACATAAATAATTATCATTAATGTCAAGGTTGCCTCTTTCAAAAACAATTGAACCTTCAACTTTTAAGCTGTCGTAAATGGTCCATCCTCCATTGTTTCCAAGAAAATGAAGATTATTATTGAATTCTCTGTTCGCAGTTTTAACAGTTTTCCCTCCAAGCGTGTCCTTAAAGAAAATAGGTCCATTAAAGAAATTATCCATAAATGGAGTAAATTCCAGTGAACCAAAAATATCCAATTGAGAAGCCATTTCATTTCTGAATATTGGTTTTTTATTGCCCGACCATGTCATATTATTGCACTGAATCCTGGGGATATCAACTTTTACAGTATCTTCAGCAATAAAAGAGTTGTCGTCAAAATACACATTTTCGAATGGCAATGGCAGGCAGTCAGAATCTTCATTAACAGGGTTTGATGTCCAGTGTGTAGTATCTGTCCAATTTCCTGTTCCGTTAATCCAATACATTTCCCTTATTTCAGTATAAATATTGACACCCTGATTATTGCCATTATCAATTGAATAGTAAGCATTAAATTCAAAGAGGGGTGGATTGGCTGCATTTATTGATTCTAAAATAACAAAAGATACATTTATATTTCCATTGTTACTGGCAATATTCGCATGATTATTATTAGTAGATTTGATATCAATTAATCCGGAACATCCCCTTGCAAACAAATTTCCATTCAATGTTTGGGTATGGCCTCCTTCAAGCTCATATTTATGGTTAGCATGAAAGTATAAACTTTCAAATGAATTATTTCCGGTAATGGTTGCATCGTTGTAAAAAACTACATGCCCGTAAGCATGGCTACTACCCGCAAAACTACTCTGTGAAAAGAAATTTGAATTATCGAAAGTCAAAATAGAATTTTCTGCCATTAATTCTAACTGGTCATCTACCGACCATGCACCATGATCAGCAAGAATGTTTACTTCAGCGGACTCTATATTAATAGTTCTGTCATTGCTTGAAACTGAATAAAATGAGCCGCAATTAATAACTTTGCCAGAAAAATCTAAATCCCCGTTTTCAAAGTAAATACTTTTAGTACCAATGTCAAGGGTGCTATAAAGTATCCAGAAGCCAGAACCCGTGAAGTAAATATTTGAATTTAGGAGAATTCCTTGTAGTTGTAACTGGTTATTTGACAGATTTCCATTAAAATAAAGGTTCCCTGTATACTCAACTGTCATTATTGATGCAAGAATTAATGAACCGGCAATGTTTAATGTTTTATTACCAATGAGAACAGGCTCATCATTGCAAGCTCCCCAATCCATATTCTTGCAACTGGCAACAATGTCAATATTTACAGTTTGATATTTTTCTGTAAAAGAGTTTTCATTAAAATACACATTATCTTCTTGAGTGGGTATTCCTCCCGATTCAGAGTACCAATGAAGTGTATCAGACCAGTTTCCTGAGCCTCCAATCCAATAATATACATCCCCTCTGCCGTTAAAGTTGAAGAAGGTAAGTAATATCGAAATAAAGATTATATATAACCCTGTTTTAGGCAAATTCATAAAAACCGGTACAAGACCAACTTAGTTCTAAATTAACAATTATAATTTTTGACAAAATCAAATTCTCTTGCCAAAGTAGCCGGGAAACCAAACACATAATGATTTTATAGTTTTTGAATCTTGACCTGATGATAAATGTTACCCGTGCATTTAATCGGGCTAAATTAATAAATAAATTTTGAATTAAGAAAAGGTAATACATTTAAATTGCACATTGACTTGTTAACATAAAGATTTTACTAAATTTGACGAATTTCTCACAATCCTTATTGTAACGAGATAGTGAAAAACCTTATTTATGAATAATTTTTCTAAAACGCTTAAAGATAAAACCTTCCTTCGATGGGGTATACTTTTACTGGTTGCTTTTGTACAGGCAGCAAATTATTATTTCTATGATGCAATTTCTCCACTAAAAAGAGACCTGGAAGAACATTTTAATTTCACAAATACTGATTTTGGCCTATTTGTTTCTGCTTACTCAATTCCCAACATTTTTTTATTGATGTGTATTTGGGGAGGAATAATTTTAGATCGGCTCGGAATTCGACGGACTGGATTTCTATTTATTTTCATGATGACAGGAGGCGCTTTATTAACTGCCTACGGAGCCAGTGAATATTATCGCAGCGGTGGATTAGGATATTCTTTCATGAATTCTTTTTGGTCAGGCTACTCACCTGAACTTAAAATGATGTTATTAGGCAGATTCTTTTTTGGTTTAGGCGCAGAAACCAGCATTGTAGTTGTGAGTAAAATCATAGTAAAATGGTTTAAAGGAAAAGAGCTTGCCATGGCATTTGGGTTTAAAATAGGAATAGCCAGGGCAGGTTCTTGGGCAGCATTCTATTTCTCTCCAATCATTGCATCCAATGCTTCATCGTGGAATGTTGCTATTTGGTTTGCAGCAATGTTACTCTTAATAGCATTACTGGCATTTCTTGTTTATACCTTATTTGACCTTAAATTGGATAAACAGATTAATAAAGTAAAATTATTAAGCAAGGATGAAGTTTTTCACATGAATGATTTGATTAAATTGGTTACTAATCGATCCTTCATTTTTGTCACCTTGCTCTGTATGACGTTTTATTCTGCAGTTTTCCCTTTTCAATCTTTTTCAGCTGATTTTATTTTAAATAAGTTTGGAGTGTTACCGGAAATGAGTGGGAAAATTGCCTCACTCCTGTCGGTGGGAACAATCTTCTTCACCCCACTTGTCGGCTTGTTTGTGGATAAAAAAGGCCGTAGCGCAACATTAATGATTTTTGGATCTATATTAATAGTGCTTGTGCATCTTTCATTTGCCTTGACAATGATTTCACCTATTCCACTGATGATTATTCTTGGAATTGCTTTTTCATTGGTACCGGCAGCTATGTGGCCATCTGTGGCCAAAATTGTTGACGAAAAACGAATTGGTTCTGCCTTTGGGACCATGTTCGCAATACAAAACCTGGGATTATGGGCATTCCCGTTACTGATAGGAATTGTACTTGATAAAACAAATCCCGGAGTGAGACCGGAAGATGTTGCCAATGGATTGGCTTCCTACAATTATGACTATGCAATTCTTATGCTGGCCTTTTTAGGGGTTTTAGGAGTTGTATTCGCACTCCTTCTGAAAAGAGAAGACAAAAAGTCCGGTTATGGTCTGGAGTTACCATCAAACACAAAATAGATATGTACTTTGTAAAAACACCAAAAATTATAAGTTATTATTACAAAGATCTTATTTGGAAAATTCCGGAAAAAGAAAATAAGATTTATCTGACATTTGATGATGGACCGGGAAAAAGAACAACATCTTCAATTCTTGATATTCTGGATCAATATAATGCAAAAGCTACTTTTTTTTGTGTTGGTAATAAAGCAAAAGAAAACTCAAAAATCATAGATCAAATAAGAGAAAAAGGACATACTATTGGCAATCATTCACACAGTCACCTGAATGGGAATAAAACCAGCGCTGAGGAATTTTTTGCTGATATTGAAAAATGTAACGAAGTATTGCAATCAAATTTATTCAGACCACCTTATGGTAAAATAACCCGACAACAAATAAAAAAATTAAAGAATCAATATAAAATTATTCTCTGGTCTTTGTTACCTGGTGATTTTGATAAAAACATTTCAAAAGAAAAATGTCTCAGAAGATCAATAAAGAATACTACAAAGGGTACTATTATCGTTTTTCATGATAACTTAAAAACAATTGATAAAATTATCTATACTTTACCCAAATACCTTGAGCATTTTTCAAAATCTGGCTTTATTTTTGAACCTTTGGGTGATCATTTATTTCAATGATTTTTTTGTTTTACAGTATTTATTACGATAGAATTTAAATGAAAAGAATATTAAACGGTTTATTATTAATTACTTCCAGCTTTTTAGCAATTATGTGTGCTAATCAGGTAAGCCCTTCAGGCGGACCACGAGATACAAAGCCTCCTGAGTTTATTAAATCTGAACCGCCTCAATATTCAAAAAACTTTAAATCAAACAAAGTCAGAATTTTTTTTAACGAATTTGTTCAGTTAAAGGAAATTAACCAGCAGGTAATTATTTCGCCTCCTATGGCTAAATTACCTGAATTCAAATTAAAAGGAAAATCGGTAGTGATGGAGTTTAAGGAAGATTTGAAAGAGAATACTACTTATAATATTTTTTTCGGGGATGCCATTGTGGATTTAACTGAAAACAATCCAATAGCAAATTTTCAATATGTATTTTCTACCGGTGATGTTTTGGATTCTCTTTCTTTAAAAGGAAAAGTTTACGAAGCTTTTGACCTAAGTACTTTAGAAGATAATAACGTAATGCTGTATCTCGATAATAACGACACTATCCCTTATGATTCACTGCCTCTATTGGTAAGGCCTTACTATATGTCAAAAACCAATGAAGAGGGAGAATTTATTTTAAATAATCTACCTGATAAAGACTTTAAGATATTTGTTCTGTGGGATCAGAATGGAAATCTGATATATGACCAACCAAATGAAAAGATTGCATTCATTGATAGTCTTACTCATCCGTTCTTTATACAACCGAAAACAGTGGATACGGGGATAGTTGACACTTTAGCAATTGATACAATTATAAATGTGTCACCTGAATTTCGCTTTTTAGATTTATATTTATTTCAGGAAACTGATTCAGTGCAAAGATTTTTAAAAGCCGTATTGGCTCAAAATAATCAAATGAACTTAATTTTCAAACGACCAACTATCAATGTCGAAGCAAATCCTTTAAACCTACCTGCAGGTACTGATAGCTATATAGACTGGTCAATTAAGGAAGTAAATAAAACAAATGATACAATAACTTATTGGTTGAAAAATATTGATCAGGATTCGTTAATAATTGAACTCATTAATAATAATGAAATCCTGGATACAGTGAAAGTTGCATTAAAGAAGAAAATCCGAGGTCGAAAACCAAAAAAAGAAGAAAGCATTCAAACCCTTTCAATTAAAAGCAACGTAAATGGAAAAGTTTTAAAACTGGATGAAAATTTAAAATTAGTTTTTGGTTATCCCGTTAGTACTTATAATTTCTCAAATATTGTGATGTTGGAG
>JAIOTR010000306.1 GCA_021106665.1 Bacteroidales bacterium | reverse complement strand
GCAGTAATATCAGGGATGATCGGTTCAAGGCCATAGCCTACATCAATATCTATTTCCCCTCTTTCCTGACCGGATTTTGGTTTTAAAACAATGATAGCCCCGTTGTCATATTTTCCTCTCCCAATTCCCCATTTTTGAGCTAATCGCTGGGAATAATCCGAGATATCGTAACCATTGAGAGAGTTTATAATTACCACGGCAATTTGCGTAGAATTGGTATCATTAAAAGCTACCAGTTTTCTTTCAAGATAGTTTACCTCCTGGCCTGACAATATTCCAGCATAATCATTCACCAATCTTGGTGGAACCGGTTTATCCGGAATATCCTGGGTAAATATTTGTGTTGAGAAAGCAACCAGGATGATAAAAGTAATATGTAGTTTTTTAAGATTCATTTTTATATGGTTTCGACCTTTCAGGTTTCCTACTCTTAATCTTGCATCAACCTGAAAGGACTGTTACTTTCCAAAGGAGATTTCATCAGGTAACTCGTTAACATCATCTGTCTGATATGGAAAATGTTCCTTTAATTGCTGGCCGGCCATGGTTATTCCTTCTACAAGGCCATCAGCAAAATCATTTTCCCTGAAGTGGTTCAACATATGATCACGGATATCATCCCAGAAATCTTCAGGAACAACCTTGTTAATTCCTACATCACCGAGAATGGCAAATTTCCTGTTTTTTATTGCTAGGTAAAAGAGAACACCGTTACGTTGCTCTGTTTTGTGCATTTCAAGCTTGTCAAAAAGATAAGCAGCCTGATCCTTAACATCTCCTTTGCATGTATTTTCAACATGAACCCGAATTTCCCCAGAAGTATCCAGTTCAGCATTTTTAATGGCTATTGTGATATCCTCTTTTTCTTGTTCTGAAAAGAAATTTCTAACTGACATAATTTCGATAATTAAAATTCAACTTCGGGAGCTTTTTCAGCTCCTACCTGTGCTGCAAAGTAATCTTTCTTCTCAAAACCAAACATCCCGGCATAAATGTTTTTCGGAAAGCTCCTGATATAGGTATTATAATTCTGTGCTGTAGAATTAAAAGTTCTTCTTTCAACTGCAATCCTGTTTTCAGTCCTTTCAAGCTGTGTTTGTAATTCCATAAAATTCTGGTTTGCTTTCAAATCAGGATAGCGCTCCACAACTACCATTAATTTCGAAAGCGCTGAACTAAGTCCATCCTGTGCAGCCTGGAATTGTTGAATAGAAGCAGCATTTAAATTGGTTGGATCAATGGTAACAGAAGTTGCTTTAGACCGGGCCTCAATAACACCTTCCAGTGTTTCCCTTTCGTGTTCAGCATAACCCTTTACGGTCGCTACCAGGTTAGGAATAAGATCGGCCCTGCGCTGGTAAACATTCTCAACCTGCGCCCATTGCGAAGTAACACCTTCATCAAGTGATACCATGTTGTTGTATGTTCCTTTGATGGATGAATAAAGCAATAACCCGGCTATGACAATGACGCCAATGATGATCCAGGATTTTTTAATTGATTTCATGTGATTTAGTTTTCAGATGATTGAATATATTATGATATTACTTTCCGATAATGTCTACACTTCTTTTGATAAAGTCTGTCAGATCCTGACCTTTTAACAAATTTTGCGAGAGCTTGGCCAAATCAGTTACCTGTTTAACAAGATTTTCCTGCTTTTTATTGTCCTTTTCTTTCAGAATACTATTTACCAGTTTATGATTTGAATTTACAACAAGATTATATGAATCCGGCATTGCGCCCATATAATCCATACCACCACCCAATTTCTGCATATCTTTCATCCTGCGCATAAATTCGGGCTGGGTAATAATTACTGGTTGATCTTTTTCACTTAAGCTCTCAAATATGATAGAATAGTTCTCTTTTTTAGCAAACTTCTCAAACAATGGCTTCAGGGTTTCCTGATCCTTCTCTGAAAGCTTGGATGGCTGATCTTCTTCCTTTTTGATGATCTTATCTATGGTATCGGCATCTACCCTTGCAAAAGTTGTATTCTCAAATTTCTGCTCCAATGTATTGATGTAATGATTGTCTAAAATTCCATCCATATCCAGCACATCATATCCCCTCTCTTTGGCGCTTTCGATAAAAGCATGTTGCTCGTCCTTATCAGTTGCATATAGATAAACCAGCTTTTTATCTTTATCCTTTTGTGCTTTTTCAACATGCTTTTTATAATCCTTTATAGTAAAGTATTTCCCATCAACGTTCTTGAACAAAGTAATTTTTTCGGCACGCTCATAAAACTTGGGTTCGGAGATCATTCCGTATTGAATAAATACTTTTATATCATCCCATTTCTTCTCATATTCTTCCCTGTTATCCTTAAAAATTTCCTCCAACTTATCCGTAACCTTTTTCATGATGTGGTTCGAAATTTTCTTCACATTGGCATCGCTTTGCAGGTAACTCCTTGAAACATTCAAAGGAATATCCGGCGAATCGAGAACACCATGTAATAACGTCAGGAAATCGGGAACAATCCCTTCAACAGAATCTGTTACAAAAACCTGGTTACTATACAACTGTATCTTATCGCGCTGCACCTCGATATTTTTCTTCACTTTCGGGAAATAAAGAATTCCTGTCAGGTTGAAAGGATAATCCACATTAAGGTGAATATGGAACAAGGGCTCTTCGAAATTCATGGGATATAACTCCCGGTAGAAATTTTTGTAATCTTCAATTTTCAAATCTGCCGGTTTCTGTGTCCAGGCAGGTTTTGTATTGTTGATGATCCTGGGTTTTTCAACCTCTTTATATTCATCATTCCCATCTTTGTCTTTCTTTCCTGTCTTTTCAGAAACCTTTTCCATACCAAATTGAATGGGAACCGGCAGGAACTTTGAATATTTCTTCAACAACTCAAGGATACGGTATTCCTCCAAAAACTCAGTCGAATCATCAGCAATGTGAAGAATGATTTCGGTTCCCCTTTCTGTCATGTCAATTTCTTCAAGCGTATATTCCGGACTACCGTCACATTCCCAGCGTACGGCTTTGGTAGGGCCACCTTTTTTATATGTCTTGGTATAAATTTCAACTTTTTCAGAAACCATAAAGGAGGAGTAAAATCCCAGTCCAAAATGGCCGATTAATGCATTTTTGTCCGCTTCTGATTTTCCCTTATATTTTTTAATAAACTCCTCAGCGCTCGAAAAAGCAATCTGGTTGATAAATTTATCAATCTCCTCAGCTGTCATCCCGATTCCATGATCAATCACCTTCAATTGCTTCTTTTTCTTATCCAATTCCACATGAATGGTCAGATCACCGAGTTCGCCCTTTACTTTATCCATTGATGCCAGTGTTTTCAACTTCTGAGTAGCATCAACAGCATTAGAAATTAATTCCCTGAGAAATATTTCATGGTCGGAGTATAAAAACTTCTTGATAATTGGAAAAATGTTTTCGGTCTGTACGTTGATTGTTCCCTTTTGCATATTTATATTTTTGTTTCAATTTTTACAGAATCCGATTTTACAAAGCTTATGCCATC
>JAIOTR010000283.1 GCA_021106665.1 Bacteroidales bacterium | reverse complement strand
TCATCCAATACACTCTGATAATTAAAAATGAAATCTTTATATAATTGCCCAAAAGATGGTGCAATGGGTCTTTTGGGTGTAGTTTTAGGATTAATTACTTCACCGGCTCCGTAATTTACCCGGATCGTAATTGAAGAAACAACCTGTAACTCACTTTTAGCAGGTATATATCGTATCGGATAAACAGATACACGGGCAATGCGAAAATTTCGAAAAATAGAAGGGGCATCTACATCAACATATGCATTCGGGTAAATACTATTTGAACTATAGGCCTCCTTATTTACGATGTAAGAAGTTTCGGGATCACCTTCCATCCAGCTTGTACGTGCGGGTGGCAAATTTATATTTTGGAAAGTGTGTATATCACCTGTTTCCAGGATTTCAACCGAAACAGCTGCCTGATCTGGGATAGCCAATACTTTAGCTATATAAGGCAATCCAGGAAAGCCGGGCTTTGTTACAAATGACTCAGTCAATAAATCTATCATTTGATATTCCTGGCCTTTAACATTGAAATTTTTCAGTTCAAAGCCTGAGATTTCAATTTTTAAAACGCTGCTGCTGTTATCATCGCTGATCAACGTAACAATGGGTGGCGTTTGTGGTTTGTTTTGTTCATTCAATTGAACCCATTCGGCTCTCATTTGAAATGAGAAAAACATTATGGAAATAACTAAAAGTAATACTTTTTTTTGCATCGTGTCAAATTTAAATTTATAACTCTCTTATGATCAAATCTGATTAAAAACTCATTTTACATTGAATGTACAAGAGCTTTCATAATCTTTGAATTTACTTTATTTGATTTCTCGAATTTGAACAATCATCATTTTTTAAAACTAATCCGGAACACTGGTTCCTTTGCCAAAATTCGGAAGCCAGTAATTGTCCTTGTCACGGTTGTCCACCTGTCGGTCGAGGTTCAGGTCGGCGGGATAGTACCCTGCTTTTCCTGCATTTGTATTCCATTCAGGAATGAGGTCTTCATTTCCAATGGTACCATTTGCATTGGCATCACCACTCATCATTCCCCATTTACCTGTTGTCAGTTGTTTTTGTGAATCGGTTCCGTAAGCCTGCCCTGATGCAGTTGTAAAATCATATGGATAATTTTCTCCGGAAAGAGTAACCGCATTGGCTGACAATATAGCGAGGTGGTTGCGGTGATGTATCACTACAAAGAGACTGTTGGAAATCGAATTGTCAAATAACAACGGAGAAAATCCATTGATAGCTACAATGTTGCCATTGCTGAGCAACAGGCCTGCCTGCCTGGCAATCCTTGTGGCCAAAGTAGCGTTGGCTGCCGAGGTGGCATCCCTCAGTTCGACCAGCACCCAATCGACAACATCTGCGGGCATTACACCTGCCGATTCTGTCCCATTATAATCCCAGGGCGCTGCGTTGTAAGGCTGAACTGAAGGCAGTATCCCATTGATATGGGTGTTCATAATAGAGCCATTAAACGATCCTTCGAGAAATGCTGTTAATTCAACATTCAGGTAAGGAGCCAGAATGGTACCATCAATTGAAAAATCATCAATGCAAATATCGCTGGCGTAGCCAGAGCCTGTAATGCCCCTAAACCTTAGCTCAATGATTTCACCGGCATAGGCAGTAAGGTCTACCAGTTGTTCATACCATTGATCTCCCTGGTTACCGGAAATGGGTGTCATTACATCATAGATACATACATCATTAAGGAGCACATCGAGATGAAGTGACCCCATATAATTATTAACAGTATTATCATACATATGATACCAGAATTTTACTTCCACATCGGCCAATGAAGAAAGGTCAAAAGCAGGAGTAATAAAGTCAGCACGCTTATTTGGATTGTTGGGGTCTGTAGCTTCAGTATACATATAGTATCCCGATCCGGTTGTATGGTCTCCAGATGGTCCTGTATTGTTTGAAGGTGTAGAACCTGAATTAATGGTCCAGTCAAAATCGTCACCCGAATCGTTGTACCATCCAATGGGAATAATTCCCATTTCTTCAAATTCCGTTTGATAGGGAGGACTAACAGGAGGAACAGGAGGTGTGGGGTAAGGGAAAATGATGTAATCAATCCATGCACAATCTTCACCGGAACTATAAATATAATCTTTGTAGTATTGCCATTTAAAAATATGTACACCTGCGGAAACAGGATAATTCACCTGTCCCCAGGCAATATTTCCAGACCATTCATCTATCAGGGAGCCATCGATGAAGAACTTCAGGTAATCCCAGCTGTTTTCAGAAGAAACTTTCCTGTAAAATGTTATATTTCCATCCCCTATAACACTTACCGTTACTTCCATGTCACTTACCTGTGAATCGTTGATGTTACCTGATCTGGCACAATAGATTCCTTCATGTGGATTGTCAGTCACCAGCGTCCAGTCTGCATTACCTCCCATGGTCCATGGGAATTTATTGAAATCACCAGTTTCCCAGTCTTCGATCATCAAACCAATGCTAGTCATGATTAATTTAGAGGTATCATAATTTCCGGCGATCACATCGAAATCAAGATCTACAGATTCTCCCATTGGAGCTGTTGGGCTAACACTGACGCTGTATGAAGCATCTGCAGTTTCTCCAATATCGATTGGACCCAGGTCGTCCGAAGTATTGTTCAGTGTGATATAACTGCTTGTTGAGCTGAGGTAAGCTGTTGCATCAGGAGACATACTGTTTCCATTGTTACTCACAGGAATAATTATGGTTGCAGTTTCCCCGGGGTCAAGAAGGCCGTTGTTGTTTCCACCCGGATCGGAGATGGTAATTGTACCAATTGATAAAACGGGTGCATGTCCGATAATTGACAAATTACTGTTCCAAGTCGTAATTCCCATTGTTGCTGCTACATCAATCAAAACTGTATGTTCATCAGGAATATCGTCCGTAACTGTAAATGAAAAAGCATTAGTAGCGAGAACGGATTGACCGGCGGGAATATTCCCGTAATTATGAAGGTTATCGGTGATAGTAATGTATGGATCAGTGGTTGAGAGTTCAACATCTAAGTTCGTTGCCTCGGAAGTACCTATATTTTTAACTGCCAGGGATAACAGGATAGACTCATCATAATCCATCAGGCCGTTTCCATTCCCTCCTGCATTGTCATCAAGTAAATAGTAATCTTCCATGATCCAGGGTCCTTCAGGTGGAATTACTTCTAATGTGCCCTGGAATGGATATACATTTCCACCGGTAACTGTAACTGTTAATGTTTCCTGAACTTCTGCAGTAATATCAAGAAAGGCAGTACCGGAGGCATCTGTTGTTCCTGT
>JAIOTR010000271.1 GCA_021106665.1 Bacteroidales bacterium | reverse complement strand
TCAAAACTCAGTTCACCTATCTTCTCTTTAAAATTCAGGTTTGGAAATACCATCCTGTTCGCAATTGCCAGAACTGAAAAAATTGCTTCAATCGAACCTGCTGCTGCCAGGGTATGCCCGGTAAACGGCTTTGTAGATGAAACTTTAGGTACAGCAGGTGCAAAGATTTTTTCAATGGCAATTCCTTCGGTAAGATCATTATTATTGGTTCCTGTTCCATGGGCATTTATATAATCTATATCTTCTGCAGGAATACCACTAATCTCGATTGCTTGCTTCATTGCCAAATAGGCTCCGAATCCATCTGGGGATGAAGCAGTTTGGTGATATGCATCATTGGTGTTTGCATAACCTGATACCTCACATAAAATCTTACTTTTATTTTTTCGTGCTATCTCTTCAGATTCTAAAATTAGATATCCGGCACCTTCGCCAAGATTCAATCCCATTCTATTATTATCAAAAGGCTGACAAGGATTACTATCAAGAATTTTCAATGTATTAAATCCATTCAATGTGAATTTTGAAAGTGCATCCGTTCCACCTGCAATTACCCTGTCAACTATACCATTTTTGATCAACCGTGTTGCAAACATGATAGCATTGGCTGAAGAAGAACATGCTGTGCTAATGGTGGTCATGTAATCTTTTATCCCTAGTAATTCAGCTATTTTCTCGGTGCTATCACAGCAATCATGTGAATACACATATTGAGTATATTTATTATTCGATATGAAATCATAGTAGAATTTTTCGGTCTTATCCATGCCACCAACTGTAGTGGCAGAAACAATTCCGGTTTTTACTCCCTGGTAAGTGGATTCGATCTCTAGTCCTGCTGAATTAAAAGCTTCCTTCGCTGCAATAAATCCCAGTAAACTGGTGCGGGTCAAATAATCTTTATCCGTGAATCCGGCTAATTCGGCCAGTTCTTCATCTGATAATTTTATTTCGGCAACAGGAATGGTTCCTTTGTGGATTGTGTTCAGGTTTGTTATGGGTCCAATACCAGATTTAGATGATTTTAAGGATTGGAGTGTTTCAGGTATATTTTGCCCGATTGAACTGATAATGCCTATTCCTGTTACAACAACCCTTGGTGGCATTTATTAGTTTTTTTGATTCTTCTCAATATAATCAGCCATTGCCTGCACGGAATAAAATACGTTTTTACCTTCTTTTGGATCTTCCAGTTTGATACCATAATTTTTTTCGAGCAAAACGATCAATTCAAGCGCATCAATCGAATCCAGGCCAAGTCCATCTCCAAACAGTGGAGCGTTGTTTTCAATATCATCGGTTTCCAAATCTTCCAGATTCAGTACTTCTATTATCTCTTTTTTAAGCTTTTCAGTAAGTTCAGCCATCTTTTATTTCCCTTATATTATATCTGAATATGAGGCCGCAAATATAATACATTCTGGTATTATTTTAGAATAATGATGTTCTAAATTTAAATTTTCTTAAACTTTCCTGAATCGCCTGAATTGATAGGCAATGAAAACAGAAATGATACTAAATCCTATTAATAATCCTACAAATGGTAATATACTTTTAATTCCTCCACCCCTTAAGAATATATTGTAAAATCCTTCCAATCCCCAGTTCAATGGTGATACTATGCTTATTGCCTGCATAAATCCCGGCATTATAAATACCGGTACCCAAATACCACCCAATGCAGCTAAAACAATAACGGAAACTGACCCGAATGAAGCTGCTTGCTCATGTGTTGATGCGATGGTTCCCAGCAATATAGCATAAGAGGTTGCTGCAATGGCAGTTGAGATAACCATTATAAATAAGGCCATCTTATTTGGCCCTAATTCAAGCACCGGAAGCCCAAACATTGGAAGAAAAACCATACCCACCAAAAGCATTAGACAAAACTGAATAAAACATACGAAGATATACACCAAAGCTTTGGCTATCAAGACAACGAGGTAAGAAGAAGGCATTATCTCAAGCCGCATGGCGGTTCCATTGTCACGTTCTTTAATGATGTTGCCTGTTAAAGGAATTAAAATAAAAAACATTGCGAATACCGCCCAGGCAGGCACATTATGCTGAACAGAATTTGGTATGATCTCAGTATGCTCATCTGTTGCATACAATTCTTCGAATCTAATGCTTCCCTTAGGATCGAAATAAATATTGTTAGGTGAGGATAGTATATCTGAAAATTCTTCCGCAAGGTAATCAAAGGTTATTTTTGCTTCAATGGCAAAGGTGAAATTTTGGAGAGAATTTTTTACCGATTGCTTAAAAGAGTTTTTTATGGCCGGATCAAAATATAAAATGATCGTTGCATCATCCTGTGCCTTTACTTCATTGATATTTGTAGAATCATTTGAATCAAAAGCCTGACTGACTATTAGTTCAGCCTTATTTCTTATAGTGTTGGTAGCGCCATTGGGAATAATAATTCCAATTTGGAATTTTCCTTTGTTTAGCAATTGATGTATCAGTTCCTGATCTAAAAATTTGTTTTCATAAGTAGTAGCTAATTCAAAAAACCCAGAGCCTTGCAAACCTTGTTTTATTGCCATCCCCAATGAATCCTGATCATAATCAAGAAATAAGATTTCCAGACGGGCCTCGTCAAGTTTCCTGAAAGTACTGTCCTGAATAAGTGTCATTACAAATATCAGTACCATTGGCATCAGGAATAATATGGCTATTCCGGCCTTGTCCCTGATGATTATGAGAATTTCTTTATATATGGAACTGAAAAGTTGCAGCATCAATTGTCTCTTAATTTTCTTCCTGTTAATTGTAAGAATATGGTTTCAAGGTCAGAATATTCACTTTTACTTTTTATTAATGATTGCAAATTGCCTTCAATTAAAATCGTCCCATAATCAATTATGGCAATTGAAGAGCATAATTGTTCGGCTTCCTCCAAATAATGAGATGTGTAAATGATGGTCGTACCTTTTTTATTGAGTTCCTTTAAATATTCGAGGATGACTGTTCTGCTTTGAACATCAATTCCAACAGTGGGTTCATCAAGGAATAATATTTTTGGTTCGTGTAAAAGTCCAGCTATCAAATTTAAGCGCCTTTTCATACCCCCTGAGTAAGTTTTTACAAGACGATAACTGCTTTTGTCCAAGCTCAGTAACTCTAGACATTCGTTGATCCTGTTGTTTAATTTCTTACCTCTCATTCCGCACATGTTTCCTATGAATCTTAAATTTTCGCGAGCTGTTAAAGTTTCATAAAGCGCGATATCCTGGGGAACCACACCAATGATCTTTTTTATTTCTTTAAGGTTCTTGTCAAGCGAATATCCATTTATCTGAACAGTGCCGCTATCTTTTTTATAATAACCGCAAAGGATATTAAGTGTAGTTGTTTTACCGGCGCCATTGGGTCCCAGTAAACCAAATATTTCATTGCCGGGAATTGTAAATGAAATGTTCTTTAAGGCAGGTTCATCATCACCTTTATAAGTCTTGAAGAGTTTTTCGATCTTTATTAAAGATTCTTTAGTCATTAATCAAGCTTGATATTTTTCAGCTGCCGGAATATTTTTTCTTCCATGTCGGCAACTTCTAATAAAATATTGGCTGCATTCTCGTACGATTCCTGTTCATTTGCCCTGTCTTTAATTATTCTGCCTGAAATAATAGCAAACTCGCGCCATTTATCACCGGCAGCTGTCATCTGTTTGGAAATATCATTCAGCCAGTCCTGATCAAGTATTTTAGCCGCCTCCTGAAGGAAAGCAGCATAGATAAAACGGAATCCAGCGCCTCCGGTCCCAATTTCTTCCAGCATTCTTACAGCCTGTCCAAGATAATTAGAAGCTTTCTTCTTGCCCAATTTTTGAGGCCAGTTTTTCATCCTGTTTGCCAGGTACCTTATGCCTTTCACTCCAAATAACGGAATCGGAATGGTCAGCATATCTTTGCATGTATGTTTAATGCCATGAACAATGGCATTTTTAAGATCATAATTCTCAGGTACGTTCTCAATATAATACATCCTTCCTTTTGGAGGGTAAGTGCCTTTTGCAAAGCGTACACGTTCTAATTCATCAGTTAAAAGTGTAACCGGTGTTTCCATCACCGGATCGCTGATTAAGTAACTTCCATTGCTCCTGCCATAAACAATTAAATTGTGCGCATTAAAATGAAACCTGTAAGGTGTGGGGAAATAAGTGAGATGATAAACACCTACAAGGCAACCCGTTGGAATTCCCCTCGCCAATGTTTTATCCAGCATTTCCATCGACTTTTGTGAATCACTGAATTTCTGCCTGTGAATTTTAATATTGAGCCGTTTGGCAACCCTTTTAAAGATCATGCCTGGAAGAGGACGAAAGGAGATTACCGGCAAGTAATTGAGTTTGATAAATGGCATGTATGAAAAAAACAAACCTGATCCTATACCAAAGATCATAGGTTCGCTGAGATTAATATTATGATGCTTCAAAAGATTTGATGCAACACCGTTTTCGCAGTGGGCCGATTGATAATGCTTGAAATCTATTTTAATATTTCGGTTCTTTAATTCTGTCTTCATTTCCTCTCACCGGCTATATTAATGGTTTTCAATTCTTCTGTATTAATGTTTAAAGCACTTGCATACTTTTTTAATGTTTCTGAATCCAGTTTATTGAAATGTCCTGGTTTCATATGACGCCTGACTTTCCGTTTTGGTATCCCGGAATACTGAGATAGCAATTTAACATTCATAATGTTTTTTTCCATATGATATGCCAGGGGACTCAATTTTCCGGCGACGACCTCATTTTTAACGCTTTCAATTTTGTTATTTACCCCTACCCATGCCTGTTGCAATGCAGCATTTTTAGGTTCCCATCCTGTACTATGCACAGCAACATATTTCCCGTCATCATCTACAGCATAACAAATCTCACGGAGTTTTCCTTCGAGTAAGCCTTCATCATCTTGTGGAACATCCTTTTTCTTCATTGGTTTTGCTTATTCTTCAGTTGTTAAAAATATCTTCATCTCGCACTCCATACATACCTTATCATTCGTTATTACCAGTCCTGAAATAATTCTTGCGTTTAGCACTTCATGCAAGATCTTTATTTCTGTTATTATTTCAGATTTAATCTTTGGTAGAAAATTTATTTGTAAATTTTTTATTCCACCTATTACACCCAAAGGAGCATCGTCATTTTTGTTCTCATTGTTGTGTGCATTCCAACCGATCATCAATGCTGCTGACTGTGCAATATTTTCAGTTAATCCGGCTTCGGATAAAAAACCATTTCGAACCAAAATGTTATCTTCGTTTATATAAAAACCTGTAATTACCCCTT
>JAIOTR010000160.1 GCA_021106665.1 Bacteroidales bacterium | reverse complement strand
TTTTGGCCATGTTAACATCTAATATATAATCAGCATGGGATTGATAACCTAGCAAGTTAGCCCGTTCAACCCTGAGTTTAGCCATTTTAGCAGCAATTTTTTTATTGTCAAATTCATTATCATTATTCCCCCGATTGATATACCCTTTGAAGATTTTTTCGCGAAAAGCCCTGTTATCTTCATATTGCAGGAACGGGATCATGCTGGGTTTATGAAGTGTATATAACCATTTACCTTCCAACCCGGCAGCTTTGGCATCAGCAGCACCCATATCTTTTACAAAGTCAGGTAATCCGGAAAGGTCTTCTTCATTTTCAATAACCAACTGAAAAGAATTTGTTTCAGCAAGTAAGTTATCATCAAATTCTACTGTTAAAACAGACAATTCTTCATTGATCTTGCGGAATTTATCTTTTTGATCATCCTCCAAATTAGCACCACCCCTAACAAACCTTTTATATGTCTTATCCAATAACATGAATTGTTCTGTATCCAAGTCCAGTTTATCTTTTTGTTCATACACAACCTTTACTCGTTCAAACAATTTTTCATTCAAACTGATATTATCCTTGTGGGCAGATAATAGTGGAGCCACCTCTTTGCTGATGGCCTGGATTTTTTCATTTGTATTGGCTGAAGTAAGATTATAAAACACACTCCTGACATTGGTTAAAAGTTCACCACTCCGATCCATGGCTACCACAGTATTCTCAAAATTTGGTGGCTCTGTATTATTTACTATGGCATTAATTTCTTCAGTTTGTTGCTTCATGCCCTCCTCAAAGGCTGGGAGGAAATGCTCATTTTCAATATTATCAAACGGAGGAACATCATATGGTGTTCCATACCCGGTAAAAAACGGATTTGTAGTTGTTTGCATCTGTTGTTGATTTGTGTTACAGGAAATAATAAACAATCCTAAGGCAAGAATGATCAATAATTTTTTCATTTTATTTCGTTTAAATATTTTCATAGCCGGCAAATTTAGAAATCCTTTTATTCCTGTGAAAACTTTTTGTGAATAAAATAACCATTGAAAAAAAGAATTATTGTTCATTACAATTGATGCAACCTTCCTGATCAAAATAATGTTATACTTTAATTAAAATAGTTTTTTGATTTGAAGGGATTCAGTTTTCATATTGACAATTTATTTTTCAGTGTTCTGTTATTAATCATAGCAAGCGCTTTTGCATTTCAACCATTGCTTGCACAAAACTTTATAACACCTGATATTGTTACATATTTAGATGAAGAGTTAAACGAATCGTCTGGCCTTGTTAACCTGAATGGGGAAATCTGGACACACAACGATAAGGGCGGCGAAGCAAAGCTATATCAAATAGATATAAATGACGGAAGCATCATCAGGACTGTAGTTGTAGAAAATGCAGTTAATATCGATTGGGAAGATTTAACCAGTGATGAAGTATATGTTTATATCGGTGATATCGGTAACAATGACGGGAGCCGGACAGATTTAAAGATTTACCGCATAAGTCGGTATATGCTGAAAAATTATGATGTTGTTTATGCAGATATCATTAATTACTCCTATAGCGACCAAACTTCATTTGAACCTAACTACCATAATACGGATTTTGATTGTGAAGCCCTCATCAGCTATCAGAACGATCTGTACCTCTTCACTAAAAACTGGGTAGATTACCAAACCAAATGTTACAAACTCCCTAACCAACCGGGGACACATGTTGCAGAATATCAATCCACATTTGATGTTGGGTGCTTGATAACCGGAGCTGAGTTTAATGTCAGCCCAGACATGCTAATCCTAATTGGATATAATTTAAATGGAGGGTCATATACCTGGCTTTTTAATAATTTTCAGGGATCAGATTTTTTTAATGGAAATGACACCAAGCTGATCTGGACATCACTCACTCAAATTGAAGGTATTTGTCAAAACATCGGTAATTCTTTTTATATCAGTAGTGAAAAATATGCTGGATTTCTGGAGCCTACCCTATTCCACCTTGATGTTTCTAACTACCTGACTCAAATAACAACACATGATGACTCAAAAACACAAATATTCTATCACCAAAATGTTTTAACTTTCAGATCAATATCAGGTGAAACTTTCTCAGGAGAGATTCAAATATTAAACATGGCCGCTAATTTAGTAGAGAAATATTATTTTTCTAAACAACGGTTTATTAATATTCCAATTAACCTGCCTTCTGGGGTTTATCTGGTTGTATTACATTCGAACGGAAAAGTCCACATTGAGAAAATAATGTTTTAATAATTGATGACTTTAATCTGCTATTTGCCGCAATGAATATAGATATTATATAAGATATAATTTTTTTAGTCATCCGATGAATAGTGCCTGGTTTGCAGTTGACTTGATTCCAGCTCAAAATCCTCAATATTCTCGAAAAACATCGGGAGATTCTTTTCTATAATGAGAATAAGCAGGATATCCGGTTTTTCGTTTTCTACAATTTCCTTGTTTAATTGATATTTCCAGACATCCCAGAGATAAAGTGTGTGTCCAAAGGTTTCAGCAAACCTAAGTATCAAAGCATTTGTAAATGAATCCCTGATGATCATTGCTTTGGGTTGCCTGCTATCAGGGACATGCCATACAAGTTCATATTCACTTTTGTAATAGAATTCTTCAGGGATTGGATAGTCTTTCTTTTTTCCGACTGTCGCCTTCCTTTTAAATTTAGGCTCAAACTTAATATCAATATCAGAATATTCTGAAACCATATTTAACATTCTGGCAAGGCCCTTCCCCTCTGTAGTATCATACTCAAGCGAAAAGTCATTTAAAGTCAGGGGATCTATATCCGGAAAGTCCCTTTTAATCGCTTTCATGATCTCCTCATAGGCATTAAAAGCACCGAGAATATTCCAGTGAGGATCGGTTTTAAAATACAAAAGCTGATCTTTCTTGTTTTCCAAAATTACATCCTTAAGGTCAATTAAGTTGAAGGTAGAATTTTCCTCAAGGTAATCCATAATTTGATCATATTTGGAAGTCCCATGAATCCGGAATACATAATCCGGCACATACTCTTCATAAATACTGGCTTTATTAGGAGCAACAGCCATGTAAAATTTAATCCCCCTATCGTTTAGCCACTTTTGCCTGTACTCAAGAGCTTTAGCAATTTTTTTGAGATCTTCTTTTGAAAACAGATTTTTACCCCTGTAATCCTCAAGGTATTCATAATGGAATAACCAGCCATCTTTTCCTTCGGCTACCTTTTCAAAAGGTGAAATTCCAAGCATATTGAATTTATAGCTGGTATTTAAGAGGATCAGGTCATTTCTGTAATTGAAATGATCGTTAAAATATGCATCATATTCTTTTGGGAAATAGTCCAGGCTTGTAATATCCACTTTAGGTTTTTCTGTTAGTCTTCGATTTTCTGATGGGAGGTTGGGTGTAGATAAATGAAGAACATGATCAAAAAATGGCATATAGATCACTAATAAAAAAGCGATGCTTAAAACCAGTGATTTGATATGTATATTTCTCAATCTTTTCATTTTAGAACCTGTAGTAAATAAAAGGGTTATAAGTGCTTGATGCCAGATAGCTCAACGACATGATAAGTAAAACAATTAATCCTGTGATGGATACTACAGAAAATATATTGTTCAATATCAGATTAACTACATGATTAAAATGTGTCTGCAGTTTTTGAAATTGTTTTTGTATTGTAATAAAGATGGTGGTTGATCCAAGTATGGCAATAATCAAAGCGAGATAAACTTCATTATTCAAATATTCATTCATCAGTATCCAATCCGAGGGCCGGGCATCAATCCCAAGCATTACTTTAATAAATTCAAATCCGTATTGAATATTTTCTGCTCTGAAAAACACCCACCCGAATACCACTACTATCAGTACATAAACATGTTGAAATGGAGTCCACATCTTCCTTAAGATTTTTTCAAAGCCCACTCTTTCGATCACCAGGAAGAATCCATGAAACAAACCCCAGATTACAAAGTTCCAGGCTGCTCCATGCCAGAAACCGGTAAGAAAAAACACGATCAGGAGATTCACATACACCCTTCCCTGCGATTTCCTGTTCCCGCCAAGGGGAATATATAAATAATCCCTGAACCAATTGGAAAGCGAGATATGCCACCTTCTCCAAAACTCCCTGATAGATTTTGAGATATACGGGAAATTAAAATTCTCAAGTATCTCAAAGCCAAACATTCGTCCTAATCCTATGGCCATATCAGAATATCCTGAAAAATCAAAATAAATTTGAAAGGTATAGGCAATGGCGCCTAACCAGGCCATGGAAGTACTCATTTCCGCTATTTCCAGGGCAAATATTTTATCAGCAACCAACGCAAATGTGTTGGCAATTAAAACCTTCTTGGCCAATCCAATAATAAATCTTTCTACCCCTGATGCGAACTTTTGTAAGCTGCGAATCCGGCTTTTTAATTGTTTGGCAATATCATGATAACGGACAATCGGACCGGCTATAAGCTGCGGAAACAATGAAATGTAAAGAGCAAGGTTAATAAGGTTTTTCTGAACCGGTGTTTTCTTTTTATAAACATCCACAATATAGGATATGGCTTGAAAAGTGAAAAAGGAAATGCCTATGGGAAGATAGATTGT
>JAIOTR010000360.1 GCA_021106665.1 Bacteroidales bacterium | reverse complement strand
GCGCACTCTCCATTGCCCTGCGGTTAAGCAATCCTGTTAATGGGTCGCTGTAGGCAAGGAACTTCAGCTTCTCATGGGCGGTAACATTAGACAGGCAAAAAGAGACTTTTACGGCAAGCTGCTCAAGGGAACTTGTATCAAGTCCCGGTTTGAAATGTTCGGGTGAAATATGCGCCTGATTTAAACTTCCGATAATTTCTCCGTCAAGAGAAATTGGTGATATTGCCATAGACCTGATAGAATATTTATCCTGCCGGGGAGTAAGTTTGGAGTATGCTTTCAAGTTATTATTAATTAGCAGAGGAGTTGTTTTAGTGCCGACAAGTTTTAAAAAAGTGTTTTTGTCGATAATATTCATGTGTTTTTTTATTGCCTCAGAACTTTCAAGTTGCTCAATAAAACTTGTTACTTCGCTTTTATCAATGATGGAAATCCAGGCAGAAGGCATGCCGAATTTCTTTTTGATTTCAGCTAACAGGACTTCAAAAAGATCTTTATAATTTAAAATCGAAAGAATGCGTTTTTCAATTTCAAAAAACTTTCTGGTAGTTTCCTCGTTACGCCTGGCAAGCTCCTCTCTGTCCCTGACAGTTTGCTTGCTGCGCCTTAACTCGTTAAGCAATATTTCTATACTTTGATCGGCCATAAACGTAGATTTTTATTAAAGTCCAGATTTCGTTGTTTGTTGCTCGTTTTTTTATCCAGTATCAAGTATCCAGCATCCAGTAACAAGTAACTTGATGTATTATTAAAGCATTGCTTTTATCCAATAAAATAGCATATTTCTTAACAAAATATCGAGATCTGAAGTCATTATTGCTTTGAGATATATTTCAACATCTGTCCGGTTACCAGAGCAATGATATCTTTGTGTAGAAAATCATCCGGAGCATTTTCCATCAGCATTTCTGTAATTTCCTCTGTGCTTTTATTTACATCTTTGGTTCGGGCATAAGATGCTTCAAGAATGGCTCTGGCCTCTTTGGCGAAATCCATCGATCTTTTCAGGAAACTGCTGGCATCTTTGCCGGTTCTGGCGCCATAGTGTTCAGCAAGGTACACATCTATTTCATAGCTATCCATTTTTACAAGGCTTTCCTGATATTTATCAAAATTGGAATTTGCACATGTGAAAATCTGATCTCCAAAAGGGATTCCTCCTGCATCGGACGCAAACATGGCTTTTTCTTCAGGAATATAAGCAGCAATCGAACACGAAGAGTGTCCTGGAACTTCTATTATTTTAATGGAAAGATCACCGCATGAAATAATATCATCATTTTTTACAACCTCTTCGACATTGATACCTGAAAACTCAAGACCCAGATATTTAGCCTGAATTTCACGTCCTTTTTCCTTTAAAAGTATCTGATTCATAAATTCTATGGTTTCTATTACGTTAGGAGCAGCCAAAAGTTCTTTTGCCCTTTGAGATGCAGTTACTCTTGCCCATGGCCAGCGCTTTTTTAAAAAAGGAACAACTCCGCAATGGTCAAAATGGGAATGTAAAATTATGATCCGTTTTATCTTTTCTTCTTCGATTTTAAATTCCTTAAGTTGCTCAACTATTTCAGGAACAATATAGACCATGCCGCCACCAAGAAAGGCATACTCATTTTCTCCCTTGAGAATATAAACAGATGACTCTTTAACGCCCAGCAGTAGAATTCTATCAATAACTTTCCCGGGTTTTGTTATTACCATTTTTATCTTCCTTTTTTAAAACTTTTGCTTTTTATGGAAATATCGACTCACAAAGCATCTGTCAAATTATTTAAATGTAATCATCAATAATATTCACTCATTTGTATTGCTGACGACGATTTCAACAGTTGAGCTATTTTTTCCTTGACAAAAAGCAATGTAGCTGCAATATAGCTTCATATTAGCTTGGATAAATGAATTGAGTTCAGCAAATTGTTCGAAGCTTTTTTAAAACCTGTTTTGAGCGATGATTTTGCTAAAAGTTGTAAACCCCGGCAAAAAAAGGTTTTAAAACAGCTTCCTGGTAACTAAACCGTAACAGGTAACCAAATCGTAAAAGGAGGCGCAGATGACATTAAAAAGATTGGTAATTATTATTTTGGTATGTATGGTCAGCTTTGGTTTGCTGGTGGGTCCGGCAATGGCAAAAAAGAAACCATCTCTGGATGCATGGAAAGCTAAATTTGATCCTTCAACTGCAAAATACAAATGCGTTGTTTCTAATGTATCACATCCGGTTTTAAAGGGCGTTTATACCGGTTTTGCAATTCGGGACGAACTGTGGAAACGGACTAATGGCCAGATCTATCTGGACTACAAGCCATTTTCAATGCTTGGTGGAGAGGTTGAGGTTTTAAACCAGTTGCAGATGGGCGCTATTCAGGGTATGGCCTGCAGTTCTGTGGCAGCGACAAATCTGGGTCCAAGATTCGGTCTTGTAAATCTGCCTTTTCTGATTAATTCTTTTGAAAAATTGGACAAATTTGTAAACAGCGGAAAACTTTTTGATCATTTTCTGATGTCCATGGATCATCAGGG
>JAIOTR010000087.1 GCA_021106665.1 Bacteroidales bacterium | reverse complement strand
GAAAGATACAGAGAGATCATTAAAAAACTAGGACTAAGAAAATAATTAAACGTAAAAAAGGCAATTTTCGATTGCCTTTTTTTGTATAAAGAAAAAACATTAAATGAGTAAAGTTGGAATTACAAAATCATTCAAGCTTCCTGATGACAGGGAGATAATTATTGAAACAGGTAAATTGGCTACACAGGCCGATGGCGCTGTTGTTATTAAAATGGGAGACACCATGTTGCTTGCAACTGTTGTTTCAAGTAAAGAGCCACGTGAAAATGTTGACTTTTTGCCACTATCGGTAGATTACCAGGAAAAGTATGCAGCCACCGGACGTTTCCCGGGTGGATTTTTTAAACGGGAAGCACGACCTTCAGAATATGAAATTCTTATTGCCCGACTGGTAGACAGGGCATTGCGACCGCTGTTCCCGGATGACTATCATTCAGAAACACAGGTAATAATTTCACTCATATCAGGTGATAAAAACACCATGCCCGATGCAATGGCTGCACTTGCTGCATCTGCTGCATTATCAGTGTCTGATATACCCTTTGGTGGACCAATTTCAGAAGTAAGGGTAGGCAGAATTGATGGCCGGTTTATCACCAATCCATCTGTATCTGATTTGGAAAATGCTGACCTTGATATCATCGTTGCAGCAACTATTGACAATATCATGATGGTGGAAGGCGAAATGAAAGAAATAAGTGAAGATGAAATGCTGGAGGCCTTGAAAATTGCTCACGAAGCCATTAAAGTTCAGTGTCAGGTACAGATAGAGCTTGCTGCATTGGTTGAAAAAGCAAAAGAAAAAAGGGAATATAGTCATGAGGAGAATGATGAAGAACTAAAAGAAAAGATCTGGAAAGAAACTTATGATAAAGTATATGCAGTTGCCAAGAAAGGAACCGCAAAACATGAAAGACATGAAGCGTTTGATGAAATTAAGCAGGAATTCATCGATTCATTGTCCGAAGAAGAAGCTGAAGAAAAGGCTATATTGATAGGCCGCTATTATCATGATGTTGAAAAAGAGGCCATGCGTCGTATGATATTGGATGATAGAGTAAGGCTTGATGGCAGGAAAATGAATGAAGTCAGGGCCATTTGGTCAGAAATTGATTATCTTCCGGCAGCCCATGGATCGGCTATTTTCACCCGTGGTGAAACGCAAAGTTTAACTTCAATTACACTGGGTACTAAATTAGACGAACAAACAATTGACGGAGCGGTTATTGAAGGAAAAAGCAATTTCATTTTACATTATAATTTTCCCCCGTTCTCAACTGGTGAAGCCAGATTTCTTAGAGGGACAAGCAGAAGGGAAGTTGGTCATGGAAATTTAGCTCTAAGGGCATTAAAACCAATGGTTCCACCATCAGGTGAAGAAAACCCTTACACAATCAGGATCGTTTCTGATATCCTTGAGTCAAACGGGTCTTCCTCAATGGCGACAGTTTGCGCTGGAACATTGGCCTTAATGGATGCCGGGGTAAAAATCAAAAAACCTGTATCAGGTATTGCAATGGGATTAATTACTGATAAAGATTCTGACAAGTACGCTATTTTATCTGATATACTGGGTGATGAGGATCACCTCGGAGACATGGATTTTAAAGTTACCGGAACAAGAGATGGTATCACCGCTTGCCAAATGGACATTAAAGTGGACGGATTGTCGCATCAAATTTTGAAAGAAGCGCTTGAACAAGCAAAGGAAGGAAGGCTTCACATTTTGAATGAGATGGAAAAAACCATTAAAGAGCCCCGTGAAGACTACAAACCTCATGTTCCAAGAATTGAAAAGATGACCGTTCCAAAAGAGTTTATTGGTGCAATTATTGGCCCAGGTGGAAAAGTAATTCAAGAAATTCAGAAAGAAACCAACTCAACAATTATTATTGAAGAGGTTGGGGAATTTGGAATAGTTGATATTATATGTACTGATAAGGATTCTTTTATAGCTGCTAAAGACAGAATAAAATCCATTATTGCTGTTCCCGAAGTAGGTGAGGTTTACCTGGGAACCGTAAAGAATATTACAGCCTTTGGTGCATTTATTGAAATCATACCAAATAAGGAAGGATTACTTCATATTTCCGAAATCGATTGGAAGCGCATTAATAAAGTAGAAGATGTCTTGAACGTGGGCGACAAAGTTAAAGTTAAGCTTATCGATGTTGACAGTAAAACAGGAAAGCTGAAACTATCCAGAAAAGTCTTAATCCCAAGGCCAGAGAGAACATAATCCCTGAAACCTTACCGTATATAATTCGTAAAATTTCCCGAAGATCAGTTTGCATTGGTTTTCGGGATTTTTTATTGAAAAACTACATCCCTGATTAATGCTCTGTTCAGTTATTCACGCTTTATTTGCTAAGGCTATTGTGATAAATATTTAACATTCATTTATGAGACAACTGAAAATAATCAAGCAGGTAACCAATAGAGACATACAATCCCTTGAAAAATACCTGCATGAAATTGGTAAAGTTGATCTCATTTCGGCTGAAGAGGAAGTTGCCCTTGCTCAAAAAATTAAACAAGGCGATATCTCAGCCCTGGAAAAATTAACCAAAGCAAACCTTCGGTTTGTTGTTTCCGTTTCAAAACAATATCAAAAACAAGGCTTAAGTCTTCAGGATTTAATTAATGAAGGTAATCTTGGGTTAATAAAAGCAGCACAGCGCTTTGATGAGACACGTGGATTTAAGTTTATATCCTATGCTGTTTGGTGGATCAGGCAATCAATTATGCAGGCACTGGCTGAACAATCACGTATTGTCAGGTTGCCACTCAACAGAATTGGTTCCATTAATAAAATTAATAAAGCATATGCTCAATTAGAACAAAAATTTGAGAGAGAGCCTCATTCAGAAGAAATCGCCAATCTTTTGAAGGTTGATGAGGATGATGTTGAGGTTTCAATAAAAAACTCAGGTCGGCATGTTTCAATGGATGCTCCGCTTTTAAATGAGGATGAAAATAATTTATATGATGTATTGAGAAGCGATGAATCAACAAGCCCTGAAGAAGAATTAATTCACGATTCATTAAAGATTGAAATTGAAAGAGCCATTTCAACACTAACCCCAAGAGAAGCAGATGTACTCAGGTCCTATTTTGGATTGAATAGCAAAATTCCATTATCACTGGAAGAAATTGCTGATAAATATGAACTTACACGCGAACGGGTGAGGCAAATAAAAGAAAAAGCAATTAAGCGACTCAAACAAACTTCAAGAAGCAATCTACTAAAGACATTTTTAGGTTAATAAAAGAGCGGTTTTAAAGCCG
>JAIOTR010000126.1 GCA_021106665.1 Bacteroidales bacterium | reverse complement strand
TATAAAGCATTTCAAGACCATTAATAACCATTGCTCCCCTCTCTTTTCCTTTTTTAAGAAACAGCGTCACTTTAGGATTATAGATTAAATCGAATAGAAGGTGATTTTTGCAGAGATACTGATATGGTATATCCGGTGAAATATCCATTTCTGGAAACATCCCTATTGGTGTAGTATTGATGATTAAAGTGTGTTCTTCAATTATATCCTTATTAAGTTGATGATAGTTGATTTGTTCGGGAATGACTGGATTTCTCGATATGAAAATATGTTCAATTTCCAGTTTTTCTAAAACGTGTGCCACTGCTTTTGAACTTCCTCCTGTTCCCAGGATAAGGGCTTTATTATGCCATGATTTCAATAATGGGTTCAATGATGATTCAAATCCAAGAACATCTGTATTAAATCCTTTCAAATGAATCTTTTCACCGCTTTTTTCAATCTTGATACAATTTACAGCGCCTATTTTTTTTGCTGTTGGATCAATTTCATCAAGGTAATTTAATATAGTTTTTTTGTGTGGAATTGTTATATTTAATCCTACGAGTTCTGGCGTATTCTTAATTAATTCTGGAAATGTTTTTAAATTTTCTATTTCAAATAACTTGTAATCACAGTTAGAAATATTTTGTTTATTAAATTTTTTTAGAAAGTATTCCCGCGATTGGGAATGAGATAGTGGATAGCCGATCAGTCCGTATAATTTCATGAATGATTCAAATCTGAAATTCCATTATTCTGATTTTGTTGCGGCAGCTTTTTCAATGGCCCAGATACTTAATATCCCAACAACTGCAAAAACAATTGCTAAAATAACTTCCGTATTAAATGCATCAGGTAAAATCTTTTCGTATTTCATAACGATTGGTTCACCCTTTTTTAGTATAATTTCACCGGCCTCATCCTTCAGATATATTAATTTTTGCCAAGGCCACAATATACTTAGCGATCCGAGTATAAATCCTGTTAACAAAGATATCGTCTGGTCCCTGTATCGTTTAAATACCCAGCTAAGAATGTGAGAAAAAACTAACAGTCCAAGTGCAGCTCCAATAACAACGGGAATTAAGATTCCTAAATTCCTGTCATTAATGGCATCAATCATCACCAGTTGATAGTTACCCATTAGTATCAACACAAAGGAACCGGACAAACCTGGTAAAATCATGCTGCACATGGCAACAACGCCACAAAGCAAAAGATAAATAAAGCCGCTGTTCTCTGTGGCTGGATTTAACACCGAGATCACTACCGCTATTGCCGTTCCAATTATAAAAGTTATGATTACACTTAATGTCCATTTGCTTACGGTTTTGCCCACAAAATATACGGAAGCCAGGACAAGGCCGAAAAAGTAAGACCAGATATAAACAGGATAGCTGTCGAAAAGGTATCCGAAAAGTCTGGCAAGGGTAATGATGGCAATAGCAATTCCAGCAAAAACTGCAATCAGAAAATATAGATCCACATGTTTTGCAAATTCTTTGAATTTAAGTGCAAATAAAAGCTTAATGGCTTTGATATTAAAAGATTTGATAGCATCTATAAGGCGTTCAAAAATTCCGGTTATCAATGCCATTGTTCCACCTGAAACACCCGGTATCACATTGGCAGCTCCCATGGCAATACCCTTTAAGACCAAGAAAATATAATTTTTCATTTGTTAAGGTTAGATTAAATTTCTTGCAAAAACCATTTTTTGGGACAATTCACATAGCGTTCAAAAATTAAATTTCTTAAACTGCTAATCGTTTTTATATAATTCGATGATCCGTAGCAAGTTATTATCATTTTGTAATTTGGGATCGTATTCGAAAATCTGATTGTGGTTCGTATAGTTCATTATTAATGCTTCCTCAAGAACAGTATATGCTTCTTTGTATTGCTGGTTTTTTAAAAGATAAACGAACTTCCTGTAAACAAACTCCGAATTGTCCTGTTGTTCCCTGATGCCTTCATTTATGCATTCAAGTGCGGTTTCAAAATCTTTCCCGAAAGTGAAGATGTGTGAATAATCCAGCCATATTTCAGGATTTTGAGGATCAAGTTTTACTACTTCTTTATAGGAATCTTTTGCACTATCCAGTAAATCAGCCTTGTATTGAATGTCGCCCAGCATATACCAGAACTCTGAATTGGCAGGTTCGATCTCTACTGCTCTTTTGATATGATTAATAGCCACCTTAAGCTTCCCTATTTTTTCATATATTAAACCAATTCCAAGCCAGGCATCAGCGAGTAGTGGATCAAGTTCAATGGCTTTTCGATAATTATTTTTAGCCTTATCAAATTTCTTTATTTTCTCGAAACACTCTCCAATATAATAATAGGTCATGGCCTCCGGCTCTTCAAACCGGAAGGTTTCCTGATAAAACTCGACGGCCTTCTCGTAAAGATTGAGATTTGCCAGAGAATTGGCTTTGTTAAAATAAGCAGACGCAAAGGTCGGTTCTATGGCAATGGCAAAATCATAAGCATCAATAGCGCTTTCATATTTTTCAATATTATTGTAAGCGATGCCGAGATTAAACCAGGCGGCCTTAGAATACGGGTTCTTGTCCAGGAACTCTTTGAAAAAATTGATACTGTCCGTGGTTTTGTTCGAAATTTCAAAACAAAACGAAAGCTCATAAACAACAGCTTCATTTGAAGGATTGATATCAAGTACCTTGATCAGGTACTCAATGGCTTTGTCATATTTACCAAGATTTTCATATTCAAAAGCGATATTGGTATATATTTCTTCAATATCTTCCGCTTCTTTAATGGCCTTATTGTATTCCTCTATGGCCTTTTCGTAACGCTTAAGCTGACTGTAAATACTCGCCTTTGTCATAAAAATCTCAGGGTTTTCGGGTTCAATGTCTTCAACCTCGGCAAGCAATTCAAGCGCTTTGTTGATATTGTCGGATGAAACAAGTAATTGGGCTTTTTTGAGCATGAAGGATGATATTCGCGGATGTTGTTCCATGGCATATTTAATGGCAACATTTGTTTTATCCAACTGGTTACTAAAAAGGTAATGATCTATGATCAATTCAAACTCTTCCACATCGAAAAAAAAGTGGTCACCCCTTTGCAACATTTTGTCAAATCTTACAACCAGGGTTTTCGTTTGCTCATCCTCGTGACCTTCGAAATACTCCATTCTACTACTCTCTCAAATTTTTTACAAAGCTATAAAAGTAAATGTTATTACCAATTACAAAAACTATAATTTTACCACCCAAATTTTAAACAAGCATTAATGACATTAATTAAATCAATATCAGGCATTAGAGGGACTATCGGCGGTCAACCGGGCGAGGGTTTAAGCCCGATTGACCTTGTGAAATTTACATCAGCATTTGCAACTTTCATCAAAAACAGCAAAGAGACTGATAAAATCACCATTGTAGTCGGACGGGATGGAAGGGTTTCTGGTGAAATGGTCAACAATATCGTAATTGGTACTTTGATGGGTATGGGTGTTGATGTGATTGACGGGGGACTGTCCACGACTCCCACCATTGAAATGGCAGTAACAAAAACAGGAGCTGATGGAGGTATCATCCTTACTGCCAGTCATAATCCAAAGCAATGGAATGCCTTAAAACTGCTGAAAAGTAATGGAGAATTTATTTCGGCTAAAGAAGGAGAGGAAGTGCTGACATTAGCTGAAAAAGAAGATTTTACTTATGCAAGTGTTGATTCACTTGGAAAGTACCGGAAAGATGATTCATTTATTGATTATCACATTTCAAAAATACTTGAACTGCCCCTGGTTGATACGGAAGCAATTAAAAAATCCAATTTCAGGGTAGTCATTGATTGTGTTAATTCAACCGGAGGACTGGCTTTGCCTCAATTATTAAATGCTTTGGGCGTTAATAAAGTAGAGAAGCTGTATTGCGAACCCAATGGCCGTTTCCCTCATAATCCCGAACCTATACCAGAAAACCTTGGAGAGATTGCAGAGGTTGTTAAGAAGTCCAATGCTGACCTCGGCTTTGTTGTTGATCCGGATGTAGACCGGCTGGCAATTATCACTGAGAATGGAGATATGTTTGGGGAAGAATATACCCTGGTTGCGGTTGCTGATTATATACTGCAGAATCAGAAAGGAAATACTGTTTCTAACCTGTCTTCATCACAAGCATTACGTGATTTAACCGAAAAATTTGGTGGAAAATATTTTGCCTCAGCTGTGGGTGAAGTGAATGTGGTTGATAAAATGAAAGAAGTAAAGGCTGTAATCGGTGGCGAAGGTAATGGAGGTGTTATCCTTCCCGAATTGCATTATGGACGGGATGCTTTGGTGGGAATTGCATTGTTTCTATCATATCTTGCAAAATCTGGGAAAAAATGTTCGGGTTTACGTAATTCATATCCTAACTATTTTATCTCAAAAAATAAGATTGAATTAAATCCGGAATTTGTTTTGGATGATATCTTAGGCGAAATTCAAGAGAAGTACAAAAAGAATCCGATTAATACAGAAGATGGAATAAGAATTGAGTTTGACAAGGAATGGGTACACCTTAGGAAATCCAATACAGAGCCTATCATACGTATCTATTCTGAAAGTGATTCGGAGGGTAAAGCAGAACATCTGGCGAAAAAGATCATTGAGGATATCAGGGAGGTTTTGAGGAGTTAGATTTTGATGGTTGTTGATCCAACATTGAGCTATTTTCAGCTATTTTAAACAAGAAATTCTTGAAATATTTTTCTATTTCTTACCCACAACTTTCGCCAAAGCAACAATAATAACTATCGTAGAAATAGATTTCAAAAGTAAACTTAGTTTTATAAAACCCCATTCCAAATCGGCTGAAGCCCATGCAGGTAATTCATTTGAAATATCTATCTCTATTAAATCCAATACTTTAGTACTTACATAATCATTGTTAATATCATTCAAAGCCAGAAAATCTACAAAGATTAAGACAAATACAAAAATGCTCAAGATGAAAGCCGCACTGATTATTGATCTTTTAGGTTTCATGATAATTTATTTATTAAGTTTCTAATTCTGTTTGAGATATAATGATGTAAAATTGAATTATATTTTTTACTTATCTGATTATAATCAAGACCCAAAGGTTGCTTATAGGTAGAAATAAATTGTTTAAAAAGAATAGAACTGAGAAAATGGCTTAAAATCAGTTACATGGCAATAGTTCAAAGGCTGATTTAGTAAGGATTTTAGAGGCTATGATCGATAAGGAAAGGTATCATTTGCAGAAGAATTATAAGGTTACTATGGAAAAAAAACAGGGCTCAAATTGAAGCCCTGCAATTACCTCTTGTTTATGATTTTTCTCAAGAAAACAGCACAAATATTGTCTGCTAAGAATCGCTAAAAGCAAAAAGCCACTCCAAATTTTTTAAAGTAATACAAAAGCTGCCCAAAAATATGGGTCGTATTCTTGCTTCATTTTATCCTGGGTTTTTAGAAAAGCATCTCTAATATCCATGCCACCCAACCAATTATTATAGAAGGTTTCCATAAATTCAACGGTTTCTTTATCAGGGACCTGCCATAAACTCATGATCAGATTATCCACTCCAGCCATTTTAAATGCACGTTGTAAGCCATAAACCCCTTCGCTACCTTGAATTTGCCCGAGGCCAGTTTCACAGGCGGATAAAACAACAAGATTGGTATTGGAAAGATTCATGCATGAAACCTCATATGCAGTTAAAATCCCATCTTCAATCTTTTCAACAGGATAATCACCATGCCATGCATTATTGGCGCCTGCTAATATCAAACCGGATCGAAGCAAAGGTTTATCCGATCTTTTATAAACATACTGAATCGTGTGAAGAGTATCAATCCCTTTTCGTTTTTTAGGATCAGGGAAGAAATATCCGTGGGTAGCAAAATGGATGATTTCCGGGGAAATGACCCCTGAAAGATTTGAAAAAGATTCTTCATTCCCGCTTTCACCGGTTAGCAAATTAACTTGTACATTTTGATTACTGAAAATTTCTCCAATTCTTTCTGCTTCAATAAGTGAGCCTTCCAAATAATTCCAGTTTTCTATGTGTGTATCGTATTCAAAAAAATATTCCTCATCTTCCTCATAAAATTTATAACTGTTGTACTGCTTTGAGTTCATTACCATTACTTCCATGTCAACATCAAATTTTAATCCCCCGTAAATGCAACATATTACACCTTCTTTTTTAAAGTTAATGTTATCATCTTCTTTAACCAAATTACCGGTGGTGCTAACGGAATTCAAGTTGAACTTATCCGATAAATATTGATTGTATTCTACCGGTATTGCTGCAAATGATATGGTGTGCAACAGGCCTGACGGCGAGTAATAAACGGTTTCTATGCCATTCAATAAACTGTCAATAGGCTGCCAAATCAAATTATAAAGGGAATCGCCATAAGTTATGTGGTTTCCTTTATTCAAAATACCTACACCACGGCTTTGGCCGTATAAACTGGTTATGAGTTGTGAAGTATTTATATTTGAAGATCTTTTAATGGTTTTTTGTAATTGATCCTCCTCAAATAAATAAACCATTTCCGGGTATTTGCTATCTTCCTTAATTACCAAAGCAAAATAAAAAGTACTGTCGGTAAAGGTTTTATTGAAATAATCGAAATGAATGAACTCAATGGCTGCTTCTTCCGGCTTGAGGCTTTCTCTCACTTCTTCCCAGGTTGTCTGCAAAGACTGCTTAAAAGCAATAATTTCATGGGAACCTTTTGCCAGTTCTTTTTCCAAAATATTAGTTTGATCCTCCAGAAATTTAATAGCATCCTCATCTTTAACATCAACCTGAGAGTAATGCCGTGAAAGCTCTTTTTTAAAATCAATCCAATTTTCAAACTTATTCACCAATGAAGTATCAGAACTGCTATATATTGATTCACGTAAAATAGTAGTTGACTTTAATAATAATCCCTTATTCTGTAAAGCAATATTGAATACTTCATTTACGATTTCAGGGTTGGAACTTTTTCTTTCAAAAGCAAAAGAGTTAAATTTTTGAAAATGAACCAATGCATCTTTTGAATAGTTTTCCTTTTCTGCTTCCGACAAAAAAGAAAAGTTTTCTGTGATATTATGATTTGTAATTTCAATTCCATCTTTATACATAGATTCGGCTTGTTTTTGTTTACCCATTAAGTGATATAACTCCGCCAAATAATATAAGGTAAATACATAATTTGGATGTTTATCACCGAGTACTTCTTTATGGATTTTCAATGCTTCAACAAAGTACGGCTCAGCTTTTTGATACATTTTATTTGCATCTTCAACATTCGAAACCGTATTTCCGATAGCCATATACAAACGCGCCAAATTGATAAATAAATTAGCATATCTGGGATGGTTTATTCCTAAAATCTCTTTTTCAATATTGATGGCCTCAAGGTATAAGGGTTCAGCCTTATTGTAAATTGCAATTTTATTAATGTTCAGGTTTAGGGAATTCCCCATTTTTAGGTATAAATCAGCAAGGTTGGTTAAGGTTATAGCATAATATAAATGTTTTACACCAAGGGTCTCGCTAAATACATTTTGTGCATTGATCAATATATCCTCAGCCTCCCTGTATCTTCCAATCTCCGTATAAAATGCTGCCACGTTGATTAATGTAAAAATATAGGAGGTGTGTTTTTCTCCATAAATCTCTTTTTCAATATTGATCACTTCCTTAAATAAAATCTCTGCTTTTTCATAATCGCCCAAATAGAAGTACAGTCCCGCCATATTATTTAATACAATGGCATATTCAGGATGATTTTCTCCCAACACCTCTTTATATAAATCTCTTGCTACTATAAACCATTTTTCCGCTTTTTCATATTTTCCTGTTTCAAGGTATAATTGGGCCAGATTATTTAGTAAATTTAAATACTCCGGATCTTTCTCACCCAATAGTTTCCGACAGATATTCATAGCCTTAACATATAAATATTCTGCCTCTTTATACAAACCTATTGTTGCATTCAAAGCAGCCAGATTATTTAGGGCGATAATATATTCGGGATACATTTCACCAAGATGATTTTTGAATAGATTAACAGCTTCAATATAGGTTGATTGGGCTGTCTTATAATCTCCTGCCAATTTATAGCAAAGACCTAAATTCAAGAGTGATCCCACATATTGGATATGTGTTTCACCTTGTATCTCTTTTCGTAGTTCAGTTTCCTTCAATCCATATTCGATTGCCTTATCATAATTACCTAAATCATAATGTACCGATAGCATTTCATATAACATGTTGGCATAAATAGTATCGTATAAACCAACATTTTCCTCAGCAGAGAGCAATGCCTTTTCAGCGTATATTAAAGCTGTATCATAACTATATTTATTTTGGTATACCTGGCGTAGACTATCTGATTGTTGCCAAGTTTGACAATTGATATTCAAAGAAATGATTAGGAATACTTTAATTGAAATAGCAATTATTAATTTCGGTTTCATTGGACGCAGATTGGGCATAATCCATATTTTAGTATAAAGATATGAACTATTTTTTATTTCTGAATTTGCAAACCTGATTTCCGTCAGTATAACCTAAAAACAGACATACTATAACTGGATTCTGTAATTTACAAAAAAAGTAATTTTTGTTCTATACTTATTTTACACTTAATGGGGGAAGACTGCAATTTTGCACATTATTAATAAATATAAAACCCATATTAAAATGTGAATATACTCAAATTATATTATTGACATACCAGGATATACCCCAAAATCATATTTTAATGTGATTTTTGTTGTAAGTTTAAAAAATTCATCCTATTTTTACCAAAAAATCACAATATAATGTTAGTCAATCAGATTGGTGAATCTATAAAAAACCGGAGAAAGGAATTGGGAATAACCCAGCCACACCTTGCAGAATTGGCCAGTATAAGCATAAATACATTATACAAACTAGAACGAGGAAAAGGCAATCCATCACTGAATGTATTGATTAAACTAAGTGAAGTATTGGGCTTGGAATTGAGGCTTGAAATAAAAAAGAAATTCTGATTAAATGAGATCCTTGGAAATATGTCGAAATGGAATATTAACAGGTATACTTACTGAAGAAAACAGAAAAAGTTATGTTTTTCGGTATGACAATAATTATCTAAATAATACAATGAAACCTGCCATTAGTTTAACTTTTCCTAAAACGCAACAGGAATATAGGAGTAAATTTCTATTTCCGTTTTTCTCTAATATGCTAAGCGAAGGAGTGAACAAAAAACTTCAAAGCATTCAATTAAAAATTGATGAAGAAGATTCTTTTGGATTACTTGCCGCAACTGCTCAATATGATACAATTGGTGCTATAACAGTAAAGCTTATTCAGTCGGAATGAATTTAGATGATTTGAAATATTGCCCGGGAACTTTAGCAGAGGGATTTCATACATATAGTCCCGGATGTTTAAGAAAACTATTTAATGGGAAAAAGGTAAACCATATATTGCAATACGACCCTCCACAACTTAATGCAGAAGTGGCGGAACAGTTTTTGGAAAACCGTAAATATATTTCTATTTCAGGTGTTCAGGAAAAACTAAGTTTAATTCTTGACAAAAACATTTTACGACTTACAAAAGAAAATGAACAAGGGACATATATATTAAAACCTATACCAAGAGATTTAAAAAATGTTGAACTTGTTCCGGCAAACGAACACCTAACAATGCAAATAGCAAAACAGGTTTATGGAATTAATGTTGCTGAGAATGCTTTGATATTTTTTAAAAATGGTTTGCCAGCTTATATTACTAAAAGATTTGATGTAAGAAAGACAGATGAAAAATGGGGAAAGGAAGATTTTGCATCATTGGCTGGAAAAACGAAAGATAATTGGGGTCCTAATTTTAAATATGAATACAGTTACGAAGAAATTGGCCTGTTGATACGAAAGTATGTCCCGGCATGGAGGGTGGAAATTGAAAAATACTTCTCTTTGGTAGTATTCAATTTTCTATTTTCAAACGGAGATGCTCATTTAAAGAATTTTGCTTTACTGGAATGTTCAAAAGGTGACTATTTATTAAGTCCTGCTTATGATCTGATTAATACCAGATTACATGTTAATGATTCTGATTTTGCATTAGATAAAGGATTATTTAGTGATAATTTTAAAAGCGCTGAATATAAAAAATGCGATCATCCTTCTAAATCAGATTTTTTTGAATTCGCTAAACGCATTGGTGTCCTGGAAGGTAGAATTGAAAAACTGCTTGCTCCCTTTATGGCAAAACAAGATTTTGTACAAACATTAATAAATCGATCCTTTTTAGATGATCCAAATAAAAGAGAGTACTTATTGATGTACAATACGAAACGACACTTTTTAACAAAATGAATTACATTTGAGCATACGCAACAAAAGAGACAGTTCAAAACAAAATAAAACAAGTAAAAACTTTCTAACAACGCCGGGTATTTCGATTATAACAAACAAAAAACCAGATATTTATGAGCTAAATATCTGGTTTTAAATTTTGTGGGAGTTACTGGATTCCCCCAAAGGGATGCCTTCGGCAGAACCAGTGACCCTCCCATACGGGATGCTCTGAACCTTTAGCAATCAACTGCTCAATTCTTTTATTTGTGTTAAGTTTCCCTATTCGTTCTAATAGATTGGAAGTATGACCAAAATAGTATCCATCTATATTGTTGGAATACATAATATAAAAATAATAGGGCATAAATAAAAAAAGCCACTTAGTGGCTTAAATTAGTGGGAGTTACTGGATTCGAACCAGTGACCCCCTGCTTGTAAGGCAGGTGCTCTGAACCAACTGAGCTAAACTCCCAAATTTTTATAGAACATTCCCCGAAATGGGAGTGCAAATATATATCATTTATTTTTTTTGACAAGAAAAAATATGAAAATATTGTAAAGATGTTGCTATTCAGTAGTTTACATTCAGATTTTAGAATATTAACATTATTTTGATAACAAATAAATTCAGCACATTAACAAAGTTTTTTTATTCCTGTTAACTTTGTGTCAATTCAATTACAAATTCTACTCGATTGAAAGTGTCTTCTTTAGTGAAATGCATGTTGGTATGTAGCCTGGTAGTGGTGCTGGCTTCTTGCAG
>JAIOTR010000382.1 GCA_021106665.1 Bacteroidales bacterium | reverse complement strand
TCCCACGGAATCCTTCATCATAGTCAAAGCTGTCATCACCAACATATGCAACGAGGATGTGTTTTAATTGTGGGTTACCACCAAAAAATTCGACACCATCATCTTTGTTTGCTATAACTTCAACATAATCAATAATAGTTCCGCTGCCTACTCCGCCAAGCGTTAATCCGTTGATCTCATTTCCTTCACCAATATCGGTACCACCGTGACGAATCGATACATATTTGAGAATTCCTGAGTTATCAGCGTCATTGTCGCCACCATACCTGCCTCTTGGTTCACTTGTAGGGATACCTTCAATTTGTGATTCTCCGGGTGCAGAGTTGAGTTTGGCATTTCCGAGAACAATTAAACCGCCCCATAACCCTCTGTCGGTAATACTTACTGAACCATTCAGATCATCAGCTTCAGCAGTGAATATAATTGGATTATCAGCGGTTCCTTCAGCCATTATTTTTCCATCTCTTGAAACAATTAAAGCACTGGCATTTTCTCCCTGTCCGGCTTTTCCCTTTATAACACAGCCAGGCTCAATGGTAAGGGTTTGTCCTGCATTTACGAAAACAAATCCTTCAAGGAAATATGTCTTCCCTGATTTCCATGTGGTGGTCCCTGTTCCGTTGCCATCATCAACAATGGTATATTCATCCGGTTCCGGTTCCGGTTCCGGCTCTTCATCCTCATCTTTATTACATGCTGTGATACCAAATACCAGAGCAGTAAAAAGTACCGCTAAAAGTTGAAAGTTTAATTTTTCCATTTTCATTAAATTAATTTTTATTATCAATTTGATTTAACGCTTAAATTTTGCTACAAAGCAATACGATTAATCCCACATAAATTTTAAGTAATGGTTACCTTTATGTTAATTTTTTGAGAACAGGTTAATAAAAATTTAATATTAACTTAAGGAATGAAATTGAATTAGGAATATCTTTGTTATTGATATGAATGCAACCAATACAAAAATTCTTATCGTTGACGATGAGAAAGATATTATAGAATTTCTTCAATACAATTTTGATAAGGAGGGCTACCAGGTATACACTGCACGCAATGGAGAGAAAGGACGAGAGCTTGCTATAAAAGTAAAACCGGATCTGATAATTCTTGATATTATGATGCCCGGAATGGATGGTGTCGAGTTGTGTAAAGAATTAAGAGAAATCCCGGATTTTGAAGATACCCTGATCATCTTCCTGACAGCCCGTGGAGAGGATTATTCGCAGATAGCCGGTTTTGAGGTGGGCGCTGATGACTACATAACCAAACCTGTCCGCCCCAGGGTTTTGTTAGCCAGGGTTAAGGCTTTGCTTAAGAGAAAATCGAAAGTTAAAATTGAGGAAAATATCATCGATATTAATGATATCCGGATCGATAAGGATAAAAGAGATGTATTGATAGCAAATGAATCTGTTCATATTCCAAAAATTGAATTTGATTTACTCGTGTTATTGGCATCCAATCCCGGCAAAATATTTTTGCGCGAAGAAATCTATTCAAAAATCTGGGGAAATGAGGTGTTTGTCAGTGACCGAACCCTTGATGTGCACATCCGCAAACTGCGTGAAAAAATTGGCAATCATCATATCAAAACTATTAAAGGTGTAGGCTACGGTTTTAATGATTAAAGTGTAATTTTGCACTTGCTATGAAAAACGCCACACCACGTCAAATAGCTACTATTTCTGCCTTAATTATTTCCGGGGTTATCCTTTTAATTTTGTTAGTGGTTAAATTACTTTTACCCGATTATGTGAACTGGATAATTGTAATTGCCGCACCGCTGGTTACTTTCATTTCCGGCTCACTGGTCTTTTATTATTTTATGGAAAATTTTATTTACCGGAAAATAAAATTGATTTATAAAACAATTTACGACACAAAAATTCCGGATGGAGATAAACCGTCGAAACCAAAAATAAAAAATGACATTATTGATTATGCAGAATCAGAGGTTATCGAATGGAAAAAATCAAAAACCAAAGAATTAAAAAAACGAAAAAAGCATGAACAATTTCGAAAAGAATTTTTAGGGAACGTATTCCATGAATTAAAAACCCCGATCTTTAATATACAGGGTTATCTGGAAACATTAATTGATGGGGGATTCAAGGATGAAAACATTAATTTTAAATTCCTGAATAAGGCAAATAAAAATGTTAACCGGATGGCAGAAATTGTGGATGACCTTCAGATGATCTCGAATTTGGAGGATGGAAGTTTTGCTCTGTCGATGAATAAGTTTGATATTACCAAACTGGTTGCCGAGATTATTGATCAGAATGATATCAGGGCCAGCAAAAAAAATATCAGTCTTGAGATTAAGGAAGGCTGTGAAAAATCATTTATTGTATTTGCTGACAGGGAAATGATACAGCAGGTTTTGAATAACCTGGTTACCAATTCAATGAAATATGGAAAGGATGGAGGAAGGACACAGGTGGGGATTTATGATATGAATAAGAATGTACTGGTTGAAGTTACTGACAATGGCATTGGGATTGATACCAAACACTTACCCAGGATATTTGAACGATTTTATCGTGTTGACAAGGACAGGTCGCGTGAGCTGGGGGGGTCTGGGTTAGGGCTTTCCATTGTAAAGCACATCATTGAAGCACATGGTCAGGCAGTAAATGTGAGGAGCGCTCCTAAAGTAGGTTCTACCTTTGGATTTACTTTGACGAAAACGAAATAAATGGCAATGGAAAAATGATCGGATTAAATATCCTTTAGTGCCTCAGCAGGTAACCATCCCACACTTCCATTGGCAATTTTTATCTCACACCAGATACCCACTTTTTCAATGATATTTACTTTGGAACCTTCATGGATAACAAATAGGTCAACGCTGTTTTGATTGGGTGAGCTTTTAACAGTAATGGTCGGTGCGAATACTATAGCCTCGTTTTGATTTTTTGAAATATTGTATTTCTGGTTTGCAACAATAAAAGTAAAGATGGCAAGGATCAGGATGATAACACCCGAATAGAATGCTGTTTTGCGAATGACCAATAATTTGGATAAAAGGTAAAAAGCCAAAAGAACGAAAAACGAAATAAATCCGGCAACACTTATTTTAGCCCATGTGTTGGCATCAAATAAGTTGTAGATTGATCGCCACCACTGCCAGAAAAATAATTCAGGAACAGGTTCTATTTTATCGACAATTTTAGTATTGGCCACATTAAGGTTGAAATTAATATCATCATCATTTGGATTAAGCTTTTTTGCTTTTTCATAAAATAAGATTGCCGATGGGACATCACTTATCTTAAAATATGCATTACCGAGGTTGAAGTACAGTACATCCGATTCATAACCGGCATCAACGATCAGTAAATAATCCTCGATGGCGTTTGTGTACATCTCATTGTTATACTCATCATTTGCTTTGGAGAAAAGGGTATCAAATTCAGCTGAGTAAACTGAATTAAATATTATAGCTAGTGTGATTATGGTTAATATCCTTTTCATTTACTTCAATTCATTTTCGATAAGACTGATGATGTTAACCGCTTCATTATATATGTTTTCCATTTTTGAGCTACTGTCGCCAGGTGCAAAACGAGCAAACTCACAATTATTTAATGTTTCGATAAACTGATTAATTGTTTCCTCCTTAACTCCTTTGTTTGTTAAAGTGTCATTCACGGTTTCCATTGATAAATTTGCAATTGGAATGCTGAATTTATCACTCAGGTATCCCCATAAAGCCTGCGAAACTTCAACATAAAACTCATCCTTTTTATTTTCTTTAAGAAATAAATGTGCTTGTTTCATTCTTT